>NZ_LZZL01000025.1:0-66505 GCF_002006495.1 Clostridium sp. BL-8 | reverse complement strand
GCCGGCCTGTCACGCCGGAGGTCGAGGGTTCGAGCCCCTTCTGAGTCGCCAAGTAAAAAATAAGTTCTAGCTTATGCTAGAACTTATTTTTTTATAATAAAAGCTTTTTTATTTTCATATAGCTTACTAAGGAAGCTTTACTATAAAGGTCGTATTTAATACTAAATCTTATCATAAAAGTACCTACAAAAGGAGTATTAAAAACTTTTGAGGTACTTTTGAATATTTATATAGAACAAAGATTATTTTTCTTCATTATTTATAATTCTTATAAGATTACCTTTATGTCTGAGTATCATTAAAACACAAGCTGCTATGGCAGAAAATACTATTGCAGCAGGAAATTTCATAATGAAACACATAATAGGTATTGTAATCCCTATCGAAATCGACCTAATGGAAACTATACTTGTAAATGAACGAAGTATAAAGTAAACTGTAACTCCAATCAATGTTGGAATTGGTGCAACTAAAATGAACGCACCAAGAGTAGTATTTACACCCTTACCACCATTAAATTTAAGAAATGGAGTAAAGTCATGGCCTAAAATTACTGCTATTGTAATAAGAGAAAGAAATATACTAGATGATATTGGTAAATTAATAACCTTAATCAAATACATTCCTAAAAATACTGGAATTATTCCTTTTAAAATGTCAATTATCTGAGTGATGATTGATATTTTAGTTCCAGCAATTCTTTTAACATTTGTTGAACCTATGTTTCCACTACCTTTAGTTCTTATATCAATTCTATATAACTTTTTAGTAAGCAAGTATCCTGTTGGAATTGAACCACATAAAAAAGCTATTACAATGGTTATTATAATAATCATTTCTTCCACCTTAAGTTTATTTTAATTTGTTAAATTTAATCATTACAGTTGGCCATACTTAAAGACCACGACTATTATAACATAATTAATACCTTAATGAATAGTTACAATTAGATATATAACTCATATTTAAGTAATTAATATTTTTTCAATATGTTGCGCAAATTAAAGAAAGATTAATTATTTAAATAAACGTTTAAAAATATAAATATTATGAAAAGTTAACAATTGCTCATTGATACGGAATAGTAACTATTTTATCGATTATATAAAAACCAATCGTGCTTGTTATTTGCAAGATTATAATAAAGCACTAATTTCACCTATAGCCATAGTATCATCATTAGAAATAATAAGTTAAATGAGTTTTTGCTTCATCCTCATTAAAATATGAAGTAAAATTGTTTTGTTAGTAAGGTTGACAAGTCAACGCAAGATAAATATAATATAGTCGACTAATCAAATATATTATAAGGAGAGAATGATTATGGATGTTGAAAGCATGAACTTCATAATGGTTATAAGTAAAATTTTTAGATATAAGCAAATGTATTTAGAAAAGGCCTTAAAAGAATATGGATTAAGCAGTGGTTCCAGCCCATATTTGTTTAATCTTGAAGGAAACGAAGGTATAAGCCAAAACGGCTTAAGCAAAGAACTTGGCAATGACAAGGCAATGTCCGCAAGAACAATTACAAAATTAGTAGATCTTGGTTATGTTTATAGAGAACAAGATGAAAAAGATAGTAGATCTTATAAATTATATTTAACAGAGAAAGCTAAAGAAGTATTGCCCAAAATTCATGAAGATGTTCAAACGTTGATGAGTTTAATAACAGAAGATGTATCAGAAGCAGAAATGTTAATTACAATGCAGTCTTTAAAGAAAATTCTAATCAATATTCGAAGATTAAACAAATTTGAGAATTAATGTAATATGGTTGTGTAAGTTAAATAGTGACAAGTGACAAAGGAGGAAAATTAATGGAAAATGCAAAAAATAAAAGCAAATGGTCCATATTAGTAATAGTTTTAATGTTTACAGTTATGTCTGCCCTAGACGGTAGTATTGTAAATGTAGCATTACCTAAAATGGCTACTGCTTTAAATGTAACAACATCTAGTATACAGTTAGTTGCAACAAGTTATTTAATAGTAATCGCTGGGACAGTATTGATTTTTGGAAGACTTGGAGACATGCTTGGAAAATCCAAGATGTTCACATTTGGATTAGGATTATTTACTCTTGGATCTTTGTTGTGTGGTATAACAAATTCTTTTCCAATACTTATTTTAGCAAGAATAGTACAAGCTATAGGCGCTGCTGGAACTATGGCTAATAATCAAGGGATTATTACAGAAACATTCCCTCCACATGAAAGAGGAAAAGCTCTTGGATTTTTAGGTACTTCTGTAGCTTTAGGATCTCTAATAGGACCAGGACTTGGAGGACTAATAGTAGGTGCAGCAAGTTGGGAATATATTTTTTTAATAAATGTACCTATTGGAGTAATAGCACTATTTTATGCTATTAAATTGTTACCGAAGGGGAATAAAACAGTTAAGGGAAAATTAGATATCTTAGGAGCTGTATTATTTATGTTTGCAATTGTTCCACTTTTTGGAGCTTTAGATGAAGGTTTAAACATTGGCTTTTCAGATCCAATGATTTTATTGAGCTTTGCCATCGCAATTATCTCATTTATAATATTTATTTTTGTGGAAAAGAAAAAAGAAGATCCTTTATTACAATTGAATATATTTAGTAATAAATTATTTTCTTTAAGTATATTTTGTGCATTTGTAACTTTTGTAGCAATCTTCTGTAACAATATTATTCTGCCATTTTATCTTCAGGATGTAATGAATTATACACCAGAACATACTGGATTAATAATGATGGTTTATCCATTACTCTTAACTGTAGTAGCACCTCTTAGTGGAAGCTTATCAGATAAAATTGGCTCAGAGCTTTTAACCTTCATAGGTTTAATACTTATAAGCCTAGGTTTAATATTAATGTCCACTTTAAATGTAAATTCAACTGTAATAATCACAATAATATTCATAGGAATTATGTCTATTGGTATGGGATTATTTCAATCGCCTAATAATTCTTTGATAATGTCAACAGTATCGAAAGAGAAACTTGGAATTGCAGGAAGCGTAAATGCTCTTGTAAGAAACTTGGGAATGGTATGTGGGATAGCTTTAGCCACAACGCTTTTATATAGCATGATGAGTTCTATAATTGGATACCGTGTTACAGATTTTGTAGCAGGAAGAAATGATGCTTTTATATATGCTATGAGAACTGTATATATAGCGGCTGCAGTAATAAGTTTAATTGGAGCTGCCTTGACTTTCTTAAGATTAAGAAGTAAAAGAAGCTAAGAAGCTTTAATATGCATTTAAAGCACTAGTTTTAAGTTTAATATGAACAAAGATAAATATATACTTTTGTTCATAAAAATATATTTTAATAAATAAATATTAAAAAAGGTAACTATGTTCCTATATAACTATAAAGATATGTAAATATCTTTAGAAGATATCAGAGGTTAAGGCATTACTGCGTAAAATAAGAGTTTATGAAATATAAGCTCTTATTTTTTGTACTTAGAATACTATTGATTATAAGACTGATTCTTGAAAGCTTTTAACTATCAATAGAAAAACAACAATATCTTCAATGTAAGTATAGTAATTAGTACATACTAGATGGATTGCAAATATCACACAATTTTGAGCCCCAATATAAGTGATAAATAAAAAAGGTATATAAAGTAAATTCCAAATTTCTTATTAATTCAATTAGTGAAATTCAATTTCGGAATCAAAGAAGAGGATCTAAAATATGTCATGGAGTCATTCTTATAAGAGCGATGCTAAATCTAGTGGTGCAGGACTAGGGTTAGTAATTTCTCGGAATATAGTTGATATGCACAAAGGAAATCTTGAAATTGATAGTGAATATGGAAAAGGCACATCAGTAATAATTTCACTGTCTTTAGAATAGAGAAAAATATTATATGCTATATGTAGATAGAAATTATTTATTTGAAAATTAATACATTACTTAGTGTATTCTATGCAAAAAGCTTATTAGTCTACTTTTAATGAAGAGATTATAGGTGACAAATAGCGGCCATTCCATACATTTTCAATGCCCAGCTCCTTAGGAGAAATATTCTGGTAGTCTCCCTTCATGCCTTCTATATTAATGCTGCCATTTTCGGTAATTGTAACAACAGCATATAAACCATCTTTATATAAAACTATGTCTTTTAGAAAAGGATATTGTTTATGAATTTCCTTAGAATAACAAAAATGCTCATGTTCAGGACCAAACCATATATATGACATTGAGTTAAGTCCAAAATAATAAGTTTGTCCTATTTTCTTTAGAGAATCACCATGGTCATGTTCATTTATACATAAAAGTACCTTTTTATCCTTGTTATTTACTGCATCAATCAAATTTCTGATTTCACATCTATTATATACACCTCTTTTAGCAAATTCATTTTCAAAACTATGGTGTGAGAAAATAACATAATACTTATTGTCATCATTTAATTGAGACTCTAACCATTTTAATTCATGTGCTGGAAGAACTGGATATATATCATTTGTTTTGTTATAATTTTTCCTAGAATATGGTTTATATCCTGAATTAGTTTTTATAAAACAGGTATCCAATACAATGAACTTAATTTCTTTATTTTTGAAGGAATAATAAGAGTTATTCATTTTCAAAAAATCCATGACTTTTTCTCTTGGAAATGAATCAGAATCATGATTCCCAATTATATGATAAATGGGCTTTCCGATACTGCTCATTTTATTAAGTAAAAATTGATTTTCTTCTTTAGGGATGCAAAAGTCACCAAGTTGAATAACAAAATCAATGTCTGCATCTTTTATATTAGTTATAAAGTCATCAATTCGCTTACAACCATCGTGAATATGGTCATAATGTAAATCAGTGAACACTGCAAATTTTACTCTATTCATAAGTACACCTCCATATAAATATTAACATATAAACTTATTTAGTAGAATAATGCAAAAAAGACCAAAGAATATTCTTCGGTCTTTTTGAGAGAGTGGATATATATCAAATATAGATAAACAAATATGTATGCTATCTTGGAAGGCTGCTACATAAGTTAAGTCACTGCTTGTCTATCTATAATGATTATCGTATTTAAATTGAATTTATATCATTATCTTTGAACTGTATTACCAAAGATGTTTTTATTATGAGTTCGTGATACACGGATATACGCATATTCAGGAGCTCTATATCCTGAACCATATAATATAAATTCCATAACTTTTTTAGTAATAGTTTTAATGAGTAATTTATTCATTTAACATCACTCCTTACTTCTTGTATTTATATAATTATATCAGAATATTTAGAAAAAAGCAATTTTTATTAATAGATAATCATTATTAGAAAATATGGATAGAAAATTTAAGTTAAATTATGTAAAATTATGTGTTATAATTGGAATATGTATTGAAAATTACTAGAAGATAAAAGATAGACTGGAGATATATAGAAGGAGTAAATAAAAGTATCAGGCATTTAAGTAATTTTATCCAAAATTACTTAATGATTTTAATAAATTATCAAATAATTAGTTTATTAAAAACTAATATAATATTAATAAAAGAAAAAGATAATTAATATCTACCTATAATAATATTGCTTTCCATTTTTTTGCTTAACATCCATAGTAAAATTATTGTTTACAAATTGAGATAATTATATAATTTAAATGGATTGTATTTAGTGAGGATGATTCTAGAAAGAGACAAATCAGTATGTATTTCTAGGAAAGATTAGAAGGGGAATGATTAGTTTGAATATTAAAAGAAAACTGACTTCATTTGTATTAGCTCTTACAATTATATTAAGCTTTGGACAAGCGGCAAGTGTGCAAGCGGCAACTACTAATTCGACAACAACATCGGGTAGCATTACTGTAAATTCATCAAATTCAGTTCCAAATCCAGGTACGCCCGAGAATAAACCGAATCCAATAAATGTTATTTCTAAGTATGATACTAAAAGTATTAATAATACTGGAAATATAAATATTACATCAACTATTGGCTGGAAAAAAGAAAATGGATATTGGTATTATTATAAATCAGATAACACTAAGGTAACTGGGTGGATTAAACCAGATAGTACTTGGTACTATTTAAATAATGATGGTAAAATGGCAACTGGCTGGTTAAACTATAATGGTACTTGGTATTATTTAAATAATTCAGGCAGCATGGCGACAGGGTGGAAGCAATTAAATAATACTTGGTACTTTTTAAATAATTCAGGGGCTATGATAACAGGTGTTAATGTAATAGACAATATTACTTATATGTTTTATAGCAGCGGTGCAATGGTAACAGGCTGGGTTCAATTAAATAATTATTGGTATTATTTTAATAATAGCGGCAGTATGTCAACTGGGTGGATTTTAGATAATGGAGTAAAGTATTATTTGTATGATACTGGTGCTATGGCTAAGGGATGGATTAATCTAAGCGGGGCCTGGTATTACTTAAAATCTAGTGGAGTGATGGCAACAGGTTGGGTAAATTCAGGAAGTGATTATTACTATTTAGATCCATCTTCTGGAACATTAGTTACGAACACTACAATAGATGGATACAAAATTGGTTCTGATGGTAAGAGACCAGTAGCGACTTCAAATGGAAACACTGGAAGTAGTACTAGTCCAGCGCCTAATGGCAATACCGGAAGTAGTCCAAGCACTAGTGGTAATTCAAGTACAACAACAAGTAGTATATATAAAGGTATAGATATCAGTCATTATAATGGCGACATAGATTTTAAGAAAGTGAAATCTGCTGGAATTCAATGTGTATACATGAAAGCTACTGAAGGAACAACGTATATAGATTCATCATTAGAATCTTATTATAGCGGTGCTAAAAGTGCAGGCTTAAAGACTGGTTTCTATCACTTCTTAGTTGGGACAAGCTCTCCTGAAACACAGGCACAAAATTTTTATAACAATATAAAAAATAAGCAAAGTGACTTAAAACCAGTTTTAGACATAGAAACAAGTGGATTTGATGTTATGGATTATACAATGAGATTTATAAATGAATTTAATAGATTAAGTAATATGGATGTGTGTATATATACATATTCAGGTTTTATAGATAATTTAGATAACAGGTTGGCTAAATATTCATTATGGGAAGCTAATTACTATACTAGTTTTTCAAATTTACCATCTAATAGTATATGGAGTTCTAGAGTAGGACAGCAATATACAGACCAAGGTACTGTTAATGGAATTAACGGCAGTGTTGATTTAGATCAATTTACACAAAATATTTTTAGATAATTTAAGCAATAAATATTAAGACTATAAGATGAGGTGTAATATGTATCTCATCTTATTTTGATTTCAATAATTGAAGATATCGAATCGAAAATAATTAAAAATATGATAATGAATTTATAAAAGTTAGTTTATGAAAATTTTTTATTAGAAAGCGGCATAATAAGCTCCATAGTTCTGATTAATTTATAGAAAAATTATACATCAAGTAGTATAAAATAGAAAATGAGATATTGTTGGTAGATACATAAAAGTGAATAAGCTATAAATAATCTTAAGCTATATGATAAAATTAAGACATGAATATTATTGATCAAAGGAGTAATTTTTATGAAAATGACACTTTTTACAATGGAAATAATAGACGCGCAAAATAATAACTATAAAATTAAAATAAGTAATAATAAAGAATGCTCCATAATAGAATTTGATCCTTTAAAAAAAGAATTGCATTTCTTTAGCAATAATAAGTTAACAGATTATCTTAGAGCTAATGAATATCAGGTTAGAAAAATGCTGCATAATAAACGCATAGATACATATTATGTAGGATTTGATGTGAAGTTTGTTTTAACACATGATAAAGATGTGGCAGCTTTTAATGATAGAAGAAAGATTGTAGTTTTAGATAAACGAAATAATAACTTTAATAGCTATGCAATAGATGAAAGTGATGCAGAAGAAAAGATTTATAAGATTCACACAGATGCAAGCTTTTTCGAGAAGAAAAAGTATGGTGCCTTTGCATTCATAATAGAAGATTTAAAGGAAAATTATAATTTGTATTCAGAAAAAGTTGATGATATAGGCAGCAGTCAGGCTGAACTTGAAGCAGCTATAAAAGCCCTTGAAGTATTAAGAAATATCGAAAAAATAAGAATAATAACTGATAGCCAATATGTAAGAAAAGGGTTGACGGAATGGTTACCAATTTGGAAGTTAAATGGTTTTAAAACAATTAATGGAGAGCAACCTAAAAATATAGAAAAGTGGCTTAGCTTTGATAAGGCATGTAATGAAAAATACATTGAATTTCAATGGGTTAAAGGACATTCAAATCATTTTGAAAACTCTCTCTGCGATATGTATGCAAGGGATATAGGCAAAGATTCAAATTAAGAGACATTTAAGAATATAGAGTAGTAATTTTAGTTTTATTAAATTTATAAATATAAAGTAGATAGAGTCAATATAAATGACTTTTTGTTATAAATAGATTTAAAAAATGTTGAATTATCAGAATGTTAATAATATAATGGTTGTTATGGAATAAATTGTTGAATTATACACTATTTATTAAAATAAATAAGTTACATGATTTAATTTGTCAGATTATATAAAAATATAATCACTTATATTTACATTTGGAGGTGTTATTATTAAAATTACTCTTTTCATTTCATTATTATTATGTTGTTTGCTCTATTTATCTTTGGGCATTTATGGCTATAAGATAGATGCAAAATCAAAAACTAATAAAGTATTTTTTAATTTAAGCATGTGCTGTGTTCTCTGGTCAGGTGGATATGCAATGATGTTGATTTCTGAAAATATAAATATAGCATTTTTTTGGAGAGCAGTTTCAGTTTTGGGATACTGTTTTGTTTCAGGACATTGGCTATATTTTGCATCTGTATTAAATAGCGAGGAAAAAAATAAATTTAGTTTTCCTATAATAATATTAGCTCACGTTCCTGCTATAGCATTATTTATGTGCAATGTCATAGTTACTCCTTCTTCAGCTATGATTAAGGAGTATTATGGATGGATTGATGTGTCACCAAATTCATTTGGTCAGATTGCATTTAGCATATATGCTGTCATTTTCTATATATCTGGTATTGTAGTTCTATTTTTCCAAGGAAAGAATTCTAAAAAGAATCGAATAAAAAAGCAAAATAGAATTATTTTATCAACCTGCATTATAAGTATTTCTATAGGAATATTTACAGACATAGTTTTACCTATATTTGGAGTGGTTCTATTTCCATCAGCAGTTTTGACTGGAATAATAGCACTGGGAGGAGTTTGTTATGCAATAAGTAAGCACAGGTTTATGCTAACTGCTCCTAGATATATATCGGAATATATTTACGATACTGTTAATGAACCGATTTTTATATTGAATGAAGATTTTACTATTCAGAGTTGTAATAAGACTTCGTTTAATGTAACACAGTATGAATTTCATGAACTACAAGGAAAAATATTTGGTGAATTTATATATTATGAAAATTTTGATTTTAATGAAATGATGGAGAAAAGCTATGTTAAAAATGTAGAGGTTAGATTACAGAAAAAAGATGGAAGCAATATAATATGTGAATTATCAGGAACAATAATTTATGATGAATATGATGATATGCTTGGAATTTTAATATTACTTCATGATATTTCAGAAAGAAAAAAGTTTTCAGAGATAGAAAAGGAATATACTTTAAAATTAGAAGAAACAAACTTGAAACTTAAAAATCAAATTGAGGATAAAATGCGTGCGGAAAAGCAAATACTTCATTATGTATATTATGATGCACTTACAGAACTTCCTAATAGGAAAATGATGTTGGAAAATCTTAATAAGCTATTAGAAAACAATAAGGAAGGATTTGCGATACTTTTTATTGATTTAGATAGTTTTAAACATATAAATGATAATTTTGGGCATCAAGTTGGTGATTGGGTTCTTAAAAATGTAGCAGTTAAATTAAAGAATATTATAGGGGCACAAGATAGCATTAGTAGAATAGGGGGAGATGAATTCATAATAATATTAAGAAGTCCAAAACTTGTTTCATATATTCAAGAAATTGCAATGAAGATTCAAATAGAACTGAAAAATCCTATTGTTTATGATGAAGAACTATTAAATATAGGAGCAAGTATAGGTATAAGTATTGCTCCTCAGCATGGGGATGACTCAGATACTTTAATTAGAAAAGCTGATATTGCGATGTATGAAGTTAAAGGTAATGGTGGATATAATTATGCTATATATTCGTCCGAAATGGAAGATAACGCCATTGATAAATTAGAAATAAAAATGAAATTAAATAAAGCTGTTAAAAAAGATGAATTTATAACCTATTATCAGCCCATTATGGATTTAAAATCTATGAAAGTTTTATATGCAGAGGCTCTCATAAGGTGGAGACAGGGAGAAAAAATTATTCCACCTATAGAATTTATCCCAATAGCTAAAAAAGTTGGAGAAATTATATCAATTGATAATTGGATGCTTAGAAAGTCTTGTGAGCAATGTAAGAAATGGAATGAACTTAGCTCGGGTGAGGTTAATATATCAGTAAATACATCTTATTCTCAACTAAAACAGCCTGGATTTGTATCATTTGTTAAGAATATATTAGAAAACTATTCATTGCCACAAGAGTATTTAAATCTTGAGATTACTGAAGATGAGGCTATGGAAGACTTTGATACAATAATAAATATATTAACTCAATTAAAAAGTATAGGAGTTAAAATTTCATTAGATGATTTTGGAACAGGTTATTCATCTCTTAGCTATATAAATAAGTTACCTATTGATAAGATAAAGATTGATAGATCACTTATAATTAATCTAGAAAAAAGCTATAAAAATACTATGATTATTAAATCAATAGTAGAAATGGGGCATAGTCTAAATATTAAAATTATAGCAGAAGGGATTGAAACAGAAAAACAACTTGAAATTTTAAAAGAACTTGAATGTGATTATATTCAAGGATATTTAATAGGGAAACCTATGGAAGCAACAGAGTTTGAATATAAATTTATTAATAAATTAGAAACGTAATTTACTAATCGTAATTTTTAGATTATATTACATACATCATAATATTTCACTTAATTTATAAAATTGTAACTTAACTGTTACATTTGTAGTGTATTATTTTTTACATAGAGATATTACTATAATATTTTACACTGGAGGAACTAAGATGAAAAAAATTGTTTACGTATTGACTGGTATAGCGTTAACAGCTACTTTAATGGTTGGATGTGGTGCTAATGCTGCAAATACTCAAAGTAATAACACAGCCTCAAACGCTTCAACTGATGATGGGACAAGCAAGCAGAGGAACTTTCAAAGAGCAGATTTAGAAGGAGAAGTTGCAAGTATTGATGGAAACAAAGTAACACTAAAAGTGATAAAAGCACCTGAAAGACCGGAAGGAACTGGTGGTGATAAACAAGCAAATAAAGATAGCGGAGATAAGACGGATAAGAAAGCAAATACTCAAGATAAACAAGTGCCTAAGGGACAATTGAACAAACAAGTGGAATATACAGGTGAAACCAAGGATATTACACTTGGCGATGGAATACAGATTAAATCTATGGGCAGAGGAACTCAAGCTAAGGATCTTACTGTTAGTGATATAAAGGTAGGAGATAGGCTTGGAATAACATATTCAAATAAGGATAATGAAACTATTTCGAGTATTATTGTAATGCCTGTTTCAAATGAAAATGCAAAAACAGATGATGGAAACTAAGATAAAGAAAATAATAGACCCCTTTGAATTTTCAAAGGGGTCTTATAATTTATAAAATCTTGATTAGAGTTAATTTGTGTAAAACTATCTATATAAATAAATATCTCTGACATAAACAAAATAAATATTTCATGAAATACACATTAATGATATAATTGCATTAGTGGAAAATATGCAAAATAGTAAAAAATTAGACATAGAACCTAATAATTTTTATATTTAAGTGTTATTTGGATGAATAAGTTATGACTTTATCTGCAAAATATTTTTCATAATTGTGGATTGCAAGATAATTAGAGTATGAGATAGTATTCTAAGATAAAGTAATGATTTATTTTCTTTTTAAGGGGGATAAATATATGGTTCAACAAACACATGAACATGAAGAAAGTTATATTTTAGAATCTAAAAAGAGATGCAAAGATTTAGGGCTTGATCCAGATAAGCCCAGAATACCCCAAAATGTTATGTCTAAATTAAATTTATGTAGACGTAAAGATGTTTATGAAGAAGTTTTAGATGTAGTAAGATTTTTTAGTAATAAAATGATCAAATCATTAGAAGGAACTCCAGTACTAATAGCCATTACAGATGAAAAGGGATATCTACTTGAGGTACTTGGAGATGATACGATAAGGGAAACCATGTCTAAATTAGGAATTAAGCCGGGAATTCAATTTCTAGAGGAAGAGATGGGGACAAATGTTGTTAGCTTGACACTCAAACAAAATAAACCAATACAATTAATAGGAACTAATCATTATCATAGATATTTACATGAGTGTGCATGTTATGGAGTACCGTTTCATTATTCAGATGAGGGGGATTTACTTGGAAGTATATGCATTATGACTGCTGTTATACTTCATAATCCATTTTTCTTAATGACATTAACCATGGTAGTTGATGCAATAGAAAGGGAGCTATTACTTAGAAAACAAAATAGACAAATAAGTAAGCAGCAGGAATTGTTATATAAGTCAGAAAAACGGCAAAGAGAATTACTTGAAAAGGATCTTGTTATGAAAGATGATTTCATAACACTTATTACTCATGAATTTAAAACGCCAATAAATGTCATTTATTCTGCGATCCAACTTATTGAGTATATATATAGTAATGAAATTTCCAAGCCAGTAGCAAAACTTATAAAAAGTATAAAGCGAAACACGTTCAGGCAATTAAGGCTTGTAAATAATTTGTTAGATATTACAAAATTTAATTCAAATCAGTTTAAATTGAATATGAAGAATATAGATATTATATTTTTAACTAAATCAATTACAGATTCGATAAAGATATATGCTAATCAGAAAAAGATTAATTTATCTTTTAAAAGTAATGTGAATAGCATTAATACTATAATAGATGATGAAAAATACGAACGTATAATTTTAAATCTTCTGTCCAATGCTATAAAATTTACTCCAGAGGGAGGTTCCATAACTGTTGAGGTCAAAGAAATTAGAAAAGATAAGAAATTGACTGTTGCTGTAAGTGATACTGGTATAGGAATTCCAAAAGAAAAGCATAAGATGATTTTTGAACGATTTGGTCAAGTTGAAAATAATCTATCAAGGCAGGCGGAAGGTAGTGGTATTGGTTTAGCACTTGTAAAGTTATTGGTAATCATTCTTGAGGGAAAGATAGAATTAGACAGTGAGTTAGATATTGGAAGTACATTTACTATAACACTGCCTATTAATGAGAAAAAAATAAATGAGGAAGAAAATAAAATGCTTCAAGCTTCTGATAACAGGTTAGTAAATGCCATTAATGTTGAGTTCTCGGATATTTATTTTTAAAATTTTCATGATTGTCTATTAATAAAGATATAAGGTGCTAAAATAAGAATACTAATGTAAATTGAAAAGGAGAGATATATATGAAAAGTATAGCATCCATATTAGTTTCGAATTTTAAAAGATGGGGAATCGATCATGTCTTTGGGATACCCGGAAAGCCACTTATACCTTTACTTATAGAGTTAGACAAACAAGATGTAAACTTTGTTTTAAGCAAACATGAAAATGGCGCTGGCTATGAGGCGGCTGGTTATTCACTGATGAGTAAAAAGATAGGTGTAGCTATAGGAACATCAGGGCCTGGGGGAACCAACTTATTAACATCTGCAGGACAAGCGAAAGCATATCATATACCAGTATTATTTATTACAGGACAGCAGCCTATATATAATTCTGGAAAAGCATTGGGGCAGGATTCTACAGCTTTTGGTACAGATTTAGTAAAAATGTTTGAATCGGTTACTAAGTTTAGTGCAAGAGTTGAAAGAGCTGACTTGTTTCAAAGATACTTACAACATGCATTGGAAAAAGCATATTTTGGCGTTAAAGGCCCAGTTCACTTATCTATACCAATGGATATACTTAATGAAGAAATAGAAGAATTTGAAATAAGTTTATGTGATGAACACAATAAATTAGTTTCTTTAAAATTAGATGAATTTATTAATAAGCTCGATAAAGCTAAAAAACCTGTAATCTTGGCAGGCAAGGGGATACATTCTAGTTTAGCCTATGAGGAAGTAAAAAAAGTAGCTGAATTATGGAATGTACCTGTTATGACAACTCCTGGAGGAAAAGGAACATTTGTTGAGGATCACCCATTATCACTTGGTGGTCTAGGTTTAGGTGGCACAGAAAAATCAAGTAGGTATATCAAAAAAGATGTAGATTTAATGATTGTCATAGGAAGTAAATTATCGGACATGTCTTTAGTTGATATTTCATCAGATAATCTTCCTAAAGAAGTTGTACAGATGGATTACGATCTTACATTTATAGAAAAATCACTTCAAGTTCAAACATTATCTATTTTGGGCGATATAAAAACAAATTTACAATTGATATTAGATAAAGTTCAGCATAAGCATAAAATAGAAAATAAGTATAGTTTACTAAGAGAAGAATGTGAACTGAAGGATAACAGAAATAATAATTCATCATATCTTTCTGCCATTGAAGTCATGGAGATAATAAGAGAAGAATTGCCAGATGATTCTATTATATTTGGGGATGATGGAAGCCATTCATTTTATGCAATAAAGTATTTTTCTATTAGGAAAGCTGGAACATTTTTTTTTGATGATATATTTGGAGCTATGGGACATGCTATAGGATATTCAATAGGTGCACAATTAGCGGATTATAATTCCAGGATTGTTTGCTTAACAGGTGATGGATGTACTTTTATGCAAGGTAGTGAAATATCAACTGCAGTAAATTATAACATTCCGGTTACCATTATAATATTAAATAATGGCAGGCTTGATATGGTAGATAAAGGAATGCAGCAACACTTTGGAAAAGCGGTTGGAACCATTTATAACGTACCACTAGATGTTAAAAAATTTGGGGAGTCATTAGGAGCAAAAACATATAAATGCTACAATCAGTCAGAATTAAGGGAAGCTTTAAAAATTTCAAATTTACATAGTGAAGTAATTGTAATAGAAGTTATAGTTGATCCATATGAAATACCGCCAACTATGAAAAGGGGATAGTAAGATGAATAAAGATTATGAAAAAGGGCTGAATATACTAAAGCAAATGACAGATGAAAAAGGCATAGAGATCATAAAATCTTTAGGAAAAATATTTCCTGATTTTGAAGAAAAAATGATTGACTTTGGATTTGGTCAGATATATTCACGTCCAAATCTAGATTTAAAGACAAATAGCATTAAGTAATTATTATTCAAGAATAAAAGCAATATTAGCATAGCATAAAATTGAACATTTTGTGTTATGTTTTTTCTTGATTTTTCTTTTATAAATGAGTAAGATATAAAATTAAGAATTACTTTATGTTGGAGGTTTTATATGAGAACAACTATTTATTACTTTACTGGAACCGGTAATTCATTAAAAATAGCAAAGGATTTAAGAGAAGATATAAATAACTGTGAACTTAGGCGCATATGTAGACGCAACATGGAAATCACAAAAGATATATCAGAAAGAATAGGATTTGTTTTTCCAGTCTATTACAGGGGACTGCCTAGGATGATGGAAAATTTTATAAAGAATCTAGATGTTCAATCAGGGAAATATTTTTTTGCTGTTGCGAATTTTGGAAGTTATGCAGCTTTGACATTTGAGCAGATTGATAATATTTTGCGAAGCAAGGGGAAATTTCTATCTGCAAACTTTAGCATAGAAATGCCAGGAAATATGTGGTTCATGTATTATCCACATCCCAAAGAGGATTATGTAAATAGAATGAAAAATGAGCCGTATATTGCAAGAGAAGTGGCAAAAAAGATTAATAACGGATTTACAAATGATATTGAATCTATGCCTAATAAAGAACAGGAAGAAAAAATGTATGACGAGTTTAAACCAGAATATATAGATGAAAATTTTTGGACTAGTTCTAGGTGCAATGGCTGTGGTACATGTTCTAAGGTATGCCCAGCTGAAAATATTGATATTGTAGATGAAAAACCTTTTTGGAAGCATCACTGTGAGCAATGTCTTGCATGTATTCATTTATGCCCACAAATGGCAATTGAATTTAAGCAGGATTCTATAAATAAAGAAAGATATAAAAATATTTATATTAAGTTAAATGAGCTGCTCTAGTCTCTTTAATAAAAAAATAAAAACAGGTTTTATTTATACTATGAATGTAAGTGATAATTATTTAAAAGATGTAGGATATACAGATAAATTTAAACGAACAGAGATGACAATGAAGAATATTTTTGGTTCATCGGAATTTCTTGCAGTCACAGATACTTATCAATTTGATGATTATTCTAAATATGAGACATCTGGTATTGATGTTCAGGGAAAGGCAAAGAGAAATAGTGAAATTTTTCCAGTGGATTGTCAAAAAGCTTTTGATATGGGAGTTAGATTTGTGCAAGAGTAACATAAAAAAAGTCATGCTATTAAGACAGCATGACTTTTTTATTATATAAGAATATTTATAAAAATCGGGATTGCTATAATATATATTATGCATTTTAACAAATTATATAAATTCTAATGATTAATATAATAAAAAATAGATTTTTTATGTCGTAAAAAAAATAATTTGCAATTCTTTTTTTATTTTAATAAAATAAATACTTAAAAAGACAAAATATGATATAATTACAGAAACGTAATTGTAGAAAAAAGTGAAAAAATAGACAAAATCTTTGATGGATTTTGCATTTTAAATTGATTTTCTTTTCAGGAGGTAAGGTATATGTTTCAACATATATTCGAGCAAGAAGCAGATTATATTTTAGAATCGAAAAAAAGATGTAAAGAGGCAGGTATGGATCCGAATGTGCCTAGAATGCCTCAAAGCATTATGTCAGAATTGGAGTTGGCCCAAAAGAAAGAGACTTATAAAGAAATTTTAGATGTTGTAAAATTTTTTAGTAATAAAATGATTGAATCCTTAAAAGGAACTTCGATATTAATTGCTATTTCTGATGAAAACGGATATTTATTAGATACATTAGGAGATGAAAATGTAAGAGGAACGATGTCTCAATTAGGAATTAAGCCGGGTATCCAGTTTAATGAAGAAGATATGGGAACAAATGTAGTTAGTTTAACTCTCAAGGAAAATCATCCAGTGCAGTTAATAGGAACTAATCACTATCATACATATTTACATAATAGTGCTTGTTATGGAGTACCATTTCACTATTCAGATGATGATAATCTGCTTGGAAGTATATGTATAATGACTACTGTAATACTTCATAATCCATTTTTTTTGATGACATTAACTACTGTGGTTGATGCTATAGAACGTGAGCTTATACTTAGAAAACAAAATCGCAAAATTAGCAGGCAGCAAGAATTATTATATCAATCTGAAAAAAAACAGAGAGAGCTTCTTGAAAAAGATCTTATTATGAAGGATGAGTTTATAACACTTATAACTCATGAGTTTAAAACACCAATAAATGTTATATATTCAGCCCTACAACTGATAGAACACGTATACGTTGATGAGGTATCTCAGCCTGTTGAAAAACTTTTAGGAAGTATAAAACGAAACACTTTCAGGCAATTGAGACTCGTTAATAACTTATTAGATATTACAAGACTACATTCCAATCAGTTTAAATTAAATTTAAAAAAGTTTGATATTGTATTTATAACGAAATTAATTACTGAGTCAATAAAAATATATGCAGATCAAAAGAAAATAAAACTTCAGTTTAAAGCAAATATAAGTAGCATAGAAATTGCATTAGATGAGGAAAAGTATGAACGGATTATTCTTAATCTTTTGTCAAATGCCATAAAATTTACTCCTGAGGGAGGTACAATAGATGTTGAAGTAAAAGAAAACAAAAAGAAAAAGACAATATCTATTGCTGTAAGTGATACTGGAATAGGAATTCCAAAGGAAAAGCATGAGATGATATTTAAGAGATTTGGACAGGTTGAAAATAACCTCTCAAGGCAGGCTGAAGGCAGTGGTATTGGGCTAGCACTTGTAAAAATGCTGGTAACAATTTTAAATGGAAGCATAAATCTAGATAGTGAGTTAGGTGTTGGCAGTACATTTACTATAATATTACCTATTAAAGAAAATGCGAATTACGATGAAAATAAAGTATTTATAGCTTCTGATAATGGTTTGGTAGATGCCATTAATGTTGAATTTTCAGATATATATTTTTAATATTTTTATATGAAATTATTATTAATACATAAAGGTAAGAAGCGTGGTACTGAATATAATATTCAGTATTGCGTTTTTTTTTTTGAAAAAAATTATTGTAAATATAATTACAAGCAAACTTGTTGTTGGGATAATTGTAAATATATATAATTATTCATAAAAATTTTAAATTATTTACTATATACTTCATAATTAGTCATGAAATTTATTGATTCGACTTTTACGATATGTTATCATGATGATAGTGAATATAATTAGTGGTTTAAATGCTAAAGTTTTCAATAATAAGAATTATGTGGAATTAAAATTAAATACGTAAAATGTAAATAGCAAATTCACTGAAAGGTGGAGACGCAAAGCCATGAGTCTAAAGTAATTTCGATTGCCATGATAGTCAGGTTGCCAAAATTGAAAATGATTTATTCATGGCAGGCAATATTTTTATTGTCTGCCTTTTTATAAATTTGAAAGGGGATTTAATTAATGAAAAGAGTTTTGATAGTTGATGATGCAGCATTTATGAGAGTAACACTTAAGACGATGCTTGAAAGAAATGGGTTTGAAGTAATTGGTGAAGCAGAAAGCGGAATAGCTGGAGTACAAAAATACATGGCATTAAATCCGGATGTTGTAACTATGGATATTACAATGCCTGAAATGGATGGAATAACAGCTTTAAGAGAAATTAAAAAGGTTGACCCAGGAGCAAAGGTAGTTATGATCTCAGCAATGGGTCAGGAAGAATCTATTCGTGATGCCGTAATAGCTGGTGCGAAGTCTTTTGTAGTAAAGCCTTATAAAGAGGAATTTGTTGTAAAGACATTAACGCAAGTATTAGGGCTTTAATTTATGTATTTAGGAATGGGGTGGAGTAATTGTCGGATAATTTTAGTCAAGAGCCAATGCTATTAGATATTTACATATTTGAAACTACGCAGCTTATTGAGCAGCTTGAACAGGTCATAATAAATAATGAAAAAGCTGGATCTTTCACAATAGAGGCTATTAATGAAGTCTTTAGAATAATGCATACTATAAAAGGCTCATCGGCTATGATGATGTTTAATAACATAACAACCGTAGCACACTCAATAGAAGATTTATTCTATTTTCTCCGTGAAAATAAACGTGAAGATACTGATTATTCAAGACTTTCAGATATTGTTTTAGATGGAATTGATTTTATTAAAACAGAAGTAGATAAGGTTATTGAAAAGAAAAATCCAGATGGAGATGATTCAGAACTCATTTTAAATATAAAAAAATTTTTGGAAGAATTGAAAGGAAATAATGAATCCTCAGAGGAAAGAGTAATTAACGAAAAGATTATTGAAAGTATTAATGAAACTGAGAATTTAATAGATATAGAAACGGCTAAGGATTTAGGAAAGAATAGTTTTAAAGCTAAAGTTTATTTTGAAGAAGGCTGCGAAATGGAAGATATTAGAGCCTTTGGAATAGTAAATAGTATGCAGGAATTATCAGAAAATATTCACCATATTCCTAAAGAACTTTTTGGAGATGATAATTGTGTAGAAACTATTCGTAAGGATGGTTTTATTATATCTTTTACCACAGATAGAGAATATGACGAAGTACGTAAGTTTTTAGCTGAGACAATCTTAGTCAGAGAGGTAGAACTTACTGAAGTTAAAGATCATAATGAATCTAATAAGGCGAGTGAAAATGCTCTAGAAGCTAAAGAAATTTCAGAAGATTTAAAGAGCAAAAGTGATAAAGGAGATTTAGATAATAAAAAGGTTTTAGATAGTAATAAAATTTCAGAGAATCAGAAGGTTACAGAAGCTGTAAGCAAAGATAAAAAAGATGGAAAAACAGATAAAAAATCTGGATCTTCTCATCAGAGCATTATTAGTGTAAATGTATCTAAACTTGATATGCTTATGGATATGATTGGGGAATTAGTTATTTCAGAAGCCATGGTTATTCAAAATCCAGATTTAAAAGGGTTAAACCTCGGAAATTTTCAAAAAGCATCACGTCAATTAGAAAAAATTACTGGTGAGCTACAGGATATTGTTATGTCAATAAGAATGGTACCATTAGTTGCGACTTTCCAAAAAATGAATAGAATTGTCCGTGATATGTCAAAAAAGCTGTCAAAAGAAGTAAAGCTAAAAATCATAGGAGAAGATACTGAAGTTGATAAAAATATAATAGAACATATATCAGATCCACTTATGCATTTAGTGAGAAATTCCATAGATCATGGTTTGGAATCTCCAGAGGAGAGAATTGCAAAAGGTAAGCCTGAAATTGGGACAATTACACTAGAAGCAAAAAATGAAGGCGGTGATGTATTTATAATCGTTAGAGATGATGGTAAGGGATTAAACAGAGAAAAATTACTTACAAAAGCAAGAGAAAATGGGCTTATAAATAGACCAGAAGAAGATATTACTGATAAAGAAGTTTTCACATTCATTTTTTTACCAGGTTTTTCTACTAAGGATAAAGTAACAGAATTTTCAGGGCGTGGCGTTGGAATGGATGTAGTGGCAAAAAACATAGGGTCAGTTGGCGGAATTATTTCAGTAGACAGTGCTCCTAACATAGGAACTACTATGACATTAAAAATACCTTTAACTCTTGCTATTATGGATGGAATGATAATAAAAGTAGGTAAAGCGTCTTATACAATACCGATTAAAAGTATTAAAGAATCTTTTAGAGCAAAGGAAGAGGAAATAATAACTGATCCTGATGGCAATGAGATGATCATGATAAGAGGGAAATGTTATCCAATCTTAAGATTACATAGTTTGCATAAATTGAAGACTGAAGTAGAAAACATTCCTGATGGAATCATAATAATGGTTAGCAGTGATGATAAGAGTCTTTGTATATTTGCAGATGAACTAATAGGCCAACAGCAGGTAGTTGTAAAGGCTCTGCCAGAATATATTAAGAAGTTTAATAAAACAAATAATGGATTATCAGGTTGTACACTATTAGGTGATGGAAGCATCAGTTTAATACTTGATGTTGCAGAACTAGTTAAGTATTAGAGAGAAGGAGTGAATAGAAGTATGGATAATATGTACGAAGAAAATTTAGAATTTGAAGAAGATACTCAAAAAAGCAGATATTTGACATTTTCAATCGGTAAAGAAACATATGGAGTGGAAATTAAATATGTTATAGAAATAATAGGGATTCAGACAATAACAGAAATTCCTGAACTTCCAGAGTATATTAAAGGAATCATAAATCTTCGAGGTAAGATAATTCCTGTGATGGATGTAAGACTCCGTTTTAAGAAAGAGCCTATTGAATATAATGATAGAACCTGCGTTATAATTGTAGATATCAATAATACTTCTATTGGGCTTATAGTAGATAAAGTGGCCGAAGTAATTATAATTCCTGATCAAGATATTGTAGAACCGCCACAAATGAATAAAGGTATGAAGAATAGGTATATAAAAAATATGGGTAAGGTTGGTGAGGATGTGAAGCTTCTTCTTGACTGCGAAAAACTTTTAACAGAAGATGAGCTTGGGGAGCTAAACGAAGCGTTGTAAAAATAACAAGCAAGCATATTGTGGGGGGATTAAATAATGAAATGGTTCTATAATTTAAAGATTGCAACAAAATTGATAACTGGTTTTATTATTGTAGCTTTTATTGCAGGAGTAGTAGGAGCAGTAGGAATTATGAATGTTCATAAAATTAGCAGCCTTGATACTGAATTATATGAAGATCATACTGCAACGATGCCAGATTTAACAAATATAGCAAGTGATTATGAAATGGAAAGAGGGTTAATAAAGGATTTATTAATAGTAAAGGATGGGAATAAAAAACAAGAAAACACAAATAAATTGAGAAGTCTAGATGAAGAGATAGACAGCAGCTTAGTTCATTTTGAAAATAATGCACATGAGGATCAGGTGATTAAAGAACTAGCGGATTTAAAAAATTTAATAGCTTTATTTAGACAATTAAGGGATAAGGAACTAAATTTTATAACAGCAAATCAAGAACAACAGGCAATTGATATTATGTACAATGAAGGAGCAGCAACTTCTGATAATGTGCAAGAAACCATCGATAATTTAACAAAGCTAACGACGGATTTAGCAAAAGAGGCATCAGATACCAATTCAGCTTCTGCAAATACGGCAACTGTAACAATGCTAGTTGTAATAGTTATTGGGATAATTATTGCAGTTGGTCTTGGTATACTTATATCAAATATTATAAGCAGGCCTATAAAGAAAATGGTTGAGGCGGCAGATAAACTTTCGATGGGCGATATAAATGCTAATGTTGAAGCAGATACAAAAGATGAAATAGGAAGTCTTGCAGAATCTTTTGTAAGAATGATAGAAAATATCAGAGAACAGGCTCGTGCAGCTGAAAGAATAGCTTCTGGTGATTTAAGCTTTGATGTTAAGATTAAATCAGAACAGGATCTTCTTGGTAAGAAGTTATCTGAAATGATTGAAAAGAATAATGAAATCCTAGGGAGCATTAACGATGCGTCAGAGCAAGTGGCCTCAGGTTCGAAACAGATATCTGATTCAAGTATAGCACTTTCTCAAGGTGCAACAGAGCAGGCAAGTGCAATTGAAGAATTAACTGCATCTCTTGAAGAAATATCTTCTCAAACCCAATTAAATGCTCAAAATGCTAACAAGGCAAATGAATTAGCTGAAGGAGCTAAGGCAAATGCTATACAAGGTAATGAACAGATGCAGGAAATGCTTAAAGCCATGGAGGAAATAAATAATGCATCAAGCAATATTTCAAAAATCATTAAAGTAATTGATGATATTGCATTTCAAACTAATATTCTAGCACTTAATGCTGCTGTTGAAGCAGCAAGAGCAGGACAACACGGTAAAGGATTTGCAGTTGTGGCTGAAGAAGTGAGGAATCTTGCTGCACGTTCAGCAAATGCTGCAAAGGAAACAACTGATATGATTGAAAATTCTATTAAGAAATCTGAAGGTGGTACAAAGATAGCAATGGATACAGCTACTGCTCTTAGCGAAATAGTAACGGATGTCGAAAATGTAGCTAATCTTGTCAATGAAATTGCTATTGCATCAAACGAGCAGGCTTCTGGTCTTGGTCAAATTAATCAAGGGATTATGGAAGTATCACAGGTTGTTCAAAGTAATTCAGCTACTTCTGAAGAAGGGGCTACAGCAAGTGAAGAACTATCAACTCAAGCTGAATTGCTTAGAGAAATGGTAAGCAAATTTAAATTAAAGCAAAATGTTAGATCGTATAGAAATTTGTCTGAATTAAATCCAGAAGTAATAAAGTTGCTTGAGGAAATGGCAGAAAATAAGGGTAAATCATATGTAAATGATACATACAAAGAAGCTTCTACACCAAAGACTAAGATTGTATTAGATGACATGGATTTTGGAAAGTATTAAAGAAAAGGCTTTAGCAGAAATTGCTAAAGCCTTTTCTTTGTTAATAGAATTCAGAGTTCTGAGATTCTTAGGAAACAATCTTTCCCTTCATGAAACTTCTATTTGCATTTTTGTTTGATCCTGATCTATCAGCATTAATGCCTGGATTACTGTCTCTACCTGGACTAGCATTCATTCTTGGATTATTATTTATTATTCCTGGTCGTAGATCACCATTTATACCCAAAATGCCGCCATTTGCTCCAGAAAAAGAATTGGGATCTATATTTTGAGCTGTAATTGCCGCGCAGGATACAAATAACATGGAACATGTAATGAGCAATACAATTACAAACATAGTATAGAATATTTTCTTCATATTGTTATGCCTTCTTTCTGAATGGTGATATAAATTGTAGGAAATTTTTCTTTAATATAAATTCATATACATCTTTAAATCCCATATAAGATAATATTATCAATAAAGGGTATATTGGATAAAGATATCTAGACTTAATCTCCCACAAGATATAGAAACCTATAAAGCCTAAAATAACTAAGTTTAAGAATACTTCGTCATATCTCTTTGATCTTAAGGAACTTATCAAGCGTGTAAAAATAAAACAATACATTAAGAAGTTAGTTACATACAATATCCAATTTAATCCGCTTCTATATTTTGAATCTCCTTTAAACAAATTGGTGGCAAAAGTAGGATAGCTATACCCAGTATTTTCTCTCGCTATCCTTTGTCTAGAATTAGATGACGCTCCATTACCGATTCCATAGGTTTCAATTTGGTAGGTACCTTCAGTCCAGGTCCAGATTAATTTATTATAGTATAGATTTACTAGATCACTAAAGGACATACTGGATAATTTATTACTAATTTCTGATTTAAACAATTCTGTACTTTTTTCTTTATCATAGTTTCCCTGCCTTTGGTATATGGTGTAGCTTTTCATATTATCCCAATAACCAAAGGTGTCTTTATTCATACCCATATTTAGCCACATATAAATAGGAGCAGAATTTTTTGAGACTGATTCACTTACAACACCAGTAGCCTGTAGGGAAATATTTTGAATTAAGTTTGGAATGTTAAATAACAGAACTAGCACACAGAGGGCTTTTAAAACTTGCTTACGGCCAATTTCTGTTGTATTTAGTAAAATATATATAACTCCAGCTATTAAAATAAGAACACCTATACTTCTAAAATAATTTCCAATAGATAAAAGGATTGAAGAAATAATAATATCTTTAAAAGCTTTTTCTTTTACAAATCTTATTAAAAAGTATATAGCCGTGGTTAATAGTGTTGTTGCTATAATATCATTATATATGTAATTGCTCATAAGTAAGGATGGTATATATGCTGCAGCAAATATTAATATGCCATAGTCATTGTCTTTTGATTTATGATTTATTTCTTTATATATTAGGTAAATCATAAAAGTTGTAACAAGTGTAAATACTATATTGAAAATTTTTATAACTAAATAGTTATTTGGAAATATTGATAACAATCCTTTTAAATATAATACAGTTGAATAATTAAAAGGGAACATATAAAGATATCCACCATGTTGAAATGAAGAATAATCATTTTTATATAGCATATTTAAAGCTAATGAAAGTACTGTCTTGGAATCAGCTTCAGGTAATTTTGTAAATAAAAATATGATAATTATTTGAATGAAAAAGCTAAAGAGCAATGTTAATGAAATTACGAATTTTTTTCTATATTTATTTAATTTTAAGGATAATTTATATAGGATTATGTTTAATATAATTATTACTGTTATAAGTAATATGAAAATACCAAGATTCTGTCTTTGAAGAATAGGTCTATCACCATAAACATAAGAATTGTACTTTGCTCTGACAAAAAATGAGGATACTATAAAAAGTCCCATAAAAAAAATAAGTATTACATATATTGTTTTTTTTATAAATACTAGCATATGATGAACTCCTTTATAACAATGTAATTTTAGTTAAAGACATTTATATATTACTCCTTAATTATTACAATTTTGTTACAGATAAATATTATTATTTCTTGTATATAATGTATCAATATGGTTGTAGATTGTAGATAATATGAGTTCAGTTTTTAAGTAAAGGCATAATTTATGAAATTTTAATGAATCGATACTTAAACTATGAATATAAAACATATAAAATGCAAAAAGTAAAATTGAGGTGAAAAAAATGACAAAATACAAATTTATTACATCAGATAATGATGAGAGTGAAAATACTTCTTCAGACACATCAATGCCAGCAAAAAATAGAAAAAGGCATAAGCCAATAAGGGGACTTCCACGTCTGGAAAAATAATAATTTAATAAATCTATATAATACTATCAAGTATTAAGCACAATATAATTACCAAACATATAGTTATTATATTGTGCTATTTTATTATTTTGGTGAAAATTTCTATTAGGGAGTGATTTGATTGTCATTAAAAAACTATGGAGTACTCAAAGCAAAAGCTATTAACTCACAAATGGGTAAATTTCATTATCAAGTTCTTGTCAAAGATGAAAATGATGTGAAGTATAGAATTGCTATTAATGTTAAATCAGAGGAATACCCATCAGAGGTATTGTATTTTATTAATGAAGATTTTAAGTGGAAAAATATTGATAAATTTCTAAAGCTGAAATCCGGATTTACAGAAATACAAAGTAATTCTTTAAACATGGCATTAGATTATATAAGAGGGGATTTATTCGAATCATCAAAAATGATACCTCTTGCTTCTAGGGTGACTGGTCCTGATAATGATCTAAATGAAAAAATTGATTTCTATATAAAAAAGGCTATAGGTACTGAATCAGTAATTTATGCATATGGAGAAAAGTGGGGACCAGAAAATAAAAGTGATAAATATTTTAAGTTTGAACCAGGAAATGGAATTCATGATATTCATATGAATCAAGGGAGTACAGATAACTGGAAAAAAGATAATGGTATATGGCAGGATGGAGGAATACTTATTTACTTCGAAAAAACTAATAGATGGGTAGGAATATTTTTGGCCTTCCAATCACAATCTTGGTGCACATGTGACAATGGTAATGCAATAAAACCAGTGTCAGAATGTAATCATATAAATAGTAAAGCCTGCAGAAATAAATAAAATACAATGATGAAAGTGTTATAAATTATAGTGTATAATAATTTATCATAGTATGAAGCAGGAGAAAATAAATGAATTTTGTAAGTATAGATTTTGAAACGGCTAATGAGAAGAGAACTAGCCCATGCTCTATAGGAATAGCAGTTATAGAAAATGGAAAAATGATAGAAAAAGTACATTACTTAATAAAACCTAAGGAAATGAGATTTATGCCAATAAATATTGGAATCCATGGAATACGGCCAAGTATGGTTCGAGATGAATTGGAATTTAATGAAGTATGGGAGAAAATTAAGCATTATTTCAATGATAATTTAGTTATAGCCCATAATGCATCATTTGATATATCAGTATTAAGAAACACATTAGAACTTTATAATATAGAAGCACCAAGCTTTCAGTATATATGTACAATGAAGCTTTCTAGAAATTTTTATAGTGAACTTGATAATGCAAGGCTTAATACGGTAAATAAATTCTTAGGCTTTGAATTTAAACATCATGATGCTTTAGCTGATGCAATAGCTTGTACTAATATTCTGATTAACATAGCAGAAGAATTAGGAACAAAAGATATTAATGAAATATCAATAATGACTGGAGTTACTTTAGGAAGTGTTGATAAAAATGGATACATTCCCTCGTCAACAAAAGGAAGAATCATTAGTAGATCAAGCAAGCACCCGTCAAAGAAAAATGAAGAAACAGGGAAATATCTCAATTATAGTACCTTTGAAAATGAAGTTGTTGTATTTACAGGTGGTTTAGCATCTATGACAAGAGATGAGGCAATAGGGCTAGTAAAAAAGCTTGGGGGAGTAGTGGGGAGTTCTGTGACAAAGAAGACAAACTGTTTAATTACCAATACTAAAGATGTGTATGATTTGACTAGAGAAGAGATGAGCAATAAGCTTAAAAAAACTATGGATTTGAAGAAAAAAGGACAAGATATAAGAATATTAAATGAAGAAGAATTTTTGAAGTTATGTTTCAATTGATGTTTAGCTTCTTATTGATAATAATGCATAAATTAAATAAGGAAGCGTTTATAAATAGTGGAAAAATTATTACTGAGTTATTCAATACAAATAGAAGTGCCTTAGGAAAAATATTGTTTAGTATTATTGCATATATTAATAAAAGTACGGTTAACATAATAATTCAAATAACAAATTTTATTAAATATCAATGACACTAAAATTTATTTGAGGAGGCAGTGAAGTTGAAGGAAAAAGCAAAGTTTATGAGGGAAGAATATTTAGTAATACCCGTATTAATTCTATCTGGAGTATTAAATTTTTGGAATTTAGGAATAGAGGGATATGCAAATATCTATTATGCAGCTGGTGTAAAGAGCATGCTTATGAATTTCAAAAACTTTTTCTTTGTATCATCTGATCCATCTGGATTTGTGACTATAGATAAGCCACCTATAGGCTTTTGGATTCAAGCCATATGTGCAAAAATATTTGGGTTTAGTGGATGGAGCATAATTTTTCCACAAGCTATTTCAGGAGTAATATCTGTTTGGGTTATATATTTTTTGGTTAAAAGATCTTTTGGGAATATAGCAGGAATAATTGCAGCGCTATGTCTTGCGGTAACTCCAATATTTGTTGCAGCTAGTAGAAATAACACAATAGATAATATTTTAGTTTTAACTTTATTACTTTCCTGCTGGGCTTTGTTAATAGCAGCAGAAGAAGGAAAATTCATATATCTTATAATAAGTATAATTTTTATAGGAATAGGTTTTAACATAAAAATGATTGAGGCATATATGGTTATTCCAGCTATATATATAACATATCTTTTATCTTCTGCGATTCCTTTAAAAAAAAAGTGAAACATCTTGCTTTGAGTACAATTATTCTTTTATTAGTATCATTATGCTGGGCTTTGACAGTAGATTCAATTCCACCAGTAAAAAGGCCATTTATAGGAAGCAGTACAAATAATAGTGTTATGGAACTCATAATAGGTCATAATGGCTTAGAAAGAATTGGGCTAGATGATAAGTCGAAAGCTGGCATTTTTAGATTATTTTCTAATAATAATATTTCAGATCAAATAAGCTGGCTATTACCATTTGCTTTACTTGGATTTTTGGCAGTAATAATGCATGAAAGATTGAAGTTTCAATTTAATAATAGGAAAAAGATATCTATAGTGTTTTGGTTTTTATGGTTAGCTCCGGAATTTATATATTTTAGTAGTACTAAAAGTTCTTTTCATACTTATTATCTAACAATGATGGCACCATCTATTGCAGCTCTTACAGGAATAGGGATCACTACTATGTTGGAATTTTATAAAGAAGATACATGGAAATCATGGATGCTTCCAATAACATTCATTATAAATGGAAGTACTGAAACGCTTATTTTATCCTATAACTATAATAAATCGAACGGATATAAGGCTACAACTTTAGCAACATTAATTATGTCCTTTATACCATCAATAATTCTAGTTATACTTAATCTTAGTAAAATTAGGAGTAAGAAAGATATTCACGAAGGGAATGACAGAGAAAATTATAAAGTAAATAAGAATGGAATATCAGATAAGATATTAGTATCAGTTGGATTATTAGGAATTCTAATTGCACCAATAGTTTGGTCGTTTACTCCAATATTTTATAAGATGAATGGAAGTAGCCCATCGGCAGGATTAGAGCTTGTAAGTACTATAGAAGATGAAGGTATAATTAATGATTCAAAGCTTATAAATTTCTTAAAGACTAATAAAGCAAATGAAAAATATCTTGTGGCAGTGCCGAGTGCGATGAATTATGCTTCGGATTTGATATTAAAAACTGGTGAACCAATAATGACAATAGGTGGATTCAGTGGGTCAGATAAAATAATTAATATAGATGAATTTAAACAATTAGTTGATAGCGGAGCATTAAGATATGCTATTGTTAAAGAAGGTGCTAATAGTGAAAGTTTTAATTTTGGAAATCCCAATCATCCTCTCACAGATTGGATCGAATCAAATGGAAAACGCGTTGATATAAATGAATGGCAGGATGCATCTGACTCAAATAATGAAAATTTAGATATAAATGAAGGATCTCAATTATACGATTTGAAATAAAATTAAATGTTTATTGGAGTGTTAAAAGAATATTTTTTCGTTATATGAAGTGAAAAATATTTATAACACAAAAGGGCTTACATGCCCTTTTGTTATAAATATACGTCTGAAAACTCAACATTTAGTGCATTAACTAATGTATTATTTCCGCCATTAAATAATTCTGAGTTCTCAATATCTAGATATTGATTTGCTGGTAAAGTTATTCTAAAAGTGCTTCCGCTATTAGGTTCGCTCTCCAATGCTATTTCTCCATTTAGAGCGTCTACTAATTTTTTTACAAGAAATAATCCAATTCCTGTTCCTTCAGCAGGCCTTGATAAATTGCTTTCCACTTGGCCAAATCTTTCAAATATAAGATTTTGTTTCTGCTTTGGGATACCTATTCCTGTATCAGATACCTCGATTATTATAGAATTTGTGTCTATATTTTCATCAAGGCTTACAGAAACGGTACCTCCTTCATCTGTAAACTTTATTGCATTAGAAAGAAGATTTAACATGATGCGTTCAAATTTCTCATCATCAATAGCGATTTTTTTATATAATAAACTACATTTAAAAAGTAACTTAATATTTTTTTGATTTGAATATAATTTTACGGAATGAGAAATTTGTTTTGTTAAAGATACAATATCAATATTTTGTATATGTAATTTAAATTGTCCTGAATTTAATCTAGTAATATCTAATAAATTATTTACAAGTCGCAGCTGTCTAAATGTGTTTTGTTTTATATTTTTTATTAAACTCTTTACTTTATCAGGTATATCATTTATGTATGCACTTTCAATTAATTGAATTGCAGAAAATATTACATTTAATGGCGTTTTGAATTCATGAGAAATTAAGCTTATAAATTCATCTTTCATTACAATGTTTTTTTCAGCTTCTTCTAACTTTTCATGTTCTGCTTTAAGAATGAGAAGTTGTTCTTCTTTTAATCTAATATTATTTTTTATAATATGTGATATATCATGTGAAAGAATTATACCACACTGAAAATTTTTATTTTCATCCAAAATAGGAATTCCATTAAAATCAAGATAAGTTTTTCCGTACTTCTTTTTTAGTATTACTCGTTGGTCTTTTACAATTTCGCCTTTCAAAACCTTATATGATGGCAAATCTTCTATAGTTAGTTCTTCATCATTTTCATTATAATATTTTTGCCCTTTAATCAAAGTTTCTCCAATTCTATCCAAAGTTACCAGGCTGTTATCTGCCGTTAGGACGTTCGTAAAAAATTTATTGGTTTTTGTGTATTTACCACTTTTGTTTATTATTGCTATACCATCGTATATGTTATCAAATATTACTTCAAGTTCTTTTTTTTGATTATACATAAGCTTTGTGTTTTTTACGAGTTCAGTAATATCTTGTGTCACTATAATCCCTGTTTCGAATTTATTATTGTCATCAAAAATAGGTATTGTATTACAGGAAAAATAATATTCTTTATTTAGTGATATATATTTTAGCTTTTGATCTTTCACTTTTATTCCTTTTAATAATTTATTAAAACATAGATCTTCTGAAGATAATGGATTGTTATGTAAATCATAATAGATGCCAGATTTAATTAAATGTTCTAAATCATCATCCTTATTATCAATATTATCAAACAAGTTTTTAAATATGTTGCTTTTCGTTATGTATTTCCCATGTTTATCAACTATTGAAATTATATCTTCAACACCTTCAATAATAGCCCCTAATTGTTTGTTTTTTGCTTGTATATGTTTTCGGCTAAGGACTCTATCAGTAACGTTTTCTAACATAGACATAACAAATTTTACTTCTCCATTTTCAGAAATTGGAGTAATAGTGTTGTCCCAGTAATCATTATGGTCTAAAAGAAATTCTGGCAATTCGGTTAAGTATGTAGGTTTATTATCTTTTATAGTTTTAAAAAAAGTATTCCTTGTGCCATATTTTTCAATGTTATCTATAAATTCATGTATGCATTTTCCATAAACAAGTTCCTTTTTATTAAAAGGTTTTGGCATGTAATCTAAGTATTTTTGATTTGCCTTAATAAGTTTTAAGTCATTAGCAGTATAAATTCCTATACCTATTTTATTATCGTTTATTAAGTTTTCAATGAAAAGCAGTTTATTGTCTAATCTTGAGTCTTCTAATTCATTAAAAATATATAAAGTACTGTTATTGTTAAAGTTTTTATATTTTTTTACCTTGATAAATCTTACAGCAAAGCTTTTAGTAAATATTACAGAATCAAATTCCTCCTCAGTTATGTTGATTTTATAGTTACCCCTAAATAACGTTTGTAATACATCAGTAATGTTTTTTCCACATAATTCGTTCTTACTGAATTGTGTTAGATCTAAAAAATTGTCGTTTACATCTAATATAATGTCATTCCTTTCTTTAATTATAGATTTTCGTACATGATATAATAAATCATTATTCAAAGTACTCCCCCCATTAGTATAGAAATAGATTTAAATTGCATTTTAGTATAAAAATATAATACCATATAAGAATATGCTTTACTATATTTTGAATTAGAAGAAAAATAATGAAAACTGTATAATTTATAAATATAATACTAATTTGTTATAAAAAAATAATAATAATTTTAGAGACAAATTAAGTAGAAATGATTGATTTGCCTCTATTTTTATTTAATTGCAAAATAATTAGATTAATATTAAAATATACATTATGTGAAAGGAGTTTGATACATGTCAAAATTTATAGTTTATTTTTCTATATTTGCAGTATTTGCTATATTGATTTATACATTCATATATTATACTGTACTAAAATTTTAGGATAAGGTTAAAAGAGATATTGGATTTTTATAACTTTAACTAGTTAACTTGGTAAACCTTTTAATTCACTCCTTTATTGTAGCCAAATGTGTAATAATATGCTAATATAATTAAAGAAAGTATTAATACTACCAATATGCCATTTCGGGCTTGATTGGTAGGATAATACTACATTTAATATAATGATTAAATAATTTAAATTGTCTATTAGATAAGGTAATTATTCATTTGGAGGTTTCTATGAGAGTTGTTAATGTCTCCAGCCTAAAAGGAGATGAAATACTTGGAAAACAAATTTTCGATGAATCAGGAAGAGTCTTACTTAGTGTTGGAGTAAAACTTAGACCCTATTATATTGAAAGAATTAAAGAACTTGGAATCATTTCTGTATATATTGATGACGAAATATCAAAGAATATAGAAATTGAGGAGAGTATTTCTGATAAAACAAGGCAAATGAGTAAGCATGCGGTAAAAGAGATGATTCAAATATATTGTCGTGAAGGAAAAACTGATAATAAAAGTGTCATGAATTCAGTAAACTCAGTTATTGAGGATATACTTTCAAATAAAGATGTTTTAATAAATGTTGCAGAAATAAGTGCAAGCGACAATAATATATATACTCATTCTGTGAATGTTTGTGTATTAGCTACAATAATAGGAACGCATATGGGGTATACCATGTCAAAGCTTAAAGATGTAGCAGCAGCTGCAATGCTGCATGATATAGGTAGAATAAAAATAATGAATGATAAGAAAATCATATCAGAATTTAAAACTAGGGAAGAATTGGATGCATATATTGAACTTCATCATCCAAAAGTCGGCTATGATTTTTTAGGTGAGCAGCATCAATGGAATGCCTATGTAAAGGTAACTGCACTAATGCACCATGAAAGAAGTGATGGCAGTGGTTATCCGTTAAAATTAAAAGGTAATGAAATAAATGAAATTGCAAAAATAGTATCAATATGTGATGAGTTTGATAATTTGATAACTGGTAAGAATGGATCTGAGCCTAAAAGTGTAAATGAAGTTATTGAATATCTTGTAGGAATGAGTAATATTTATTTTGATGGGGAAATCGTAAAAAAATTTACTAGGAATATAGCTGCATTCCCAACAGGAAGTGCTGTGATTTTAAGCTCAAACGAAAAGGGCTTAGTAATAAAGCAAAATACTTCTATGCCGCTGCGTCCAGTAGTAAAAGTTATATATGATAAAAGTGGAAATACAATTTCAAAACCGTATGAAGTTGATTTATTAAAAGAATTAACATTATTTATTTCAAAGGCTTGTGAAATTTAGTTTAGGGGAAGAGTTTTATGGGGGATAAGGATATGTATGAAATTATTAGGGATTCAGATGAATATGAAAAGTTAATTTATAATACTTTTCAAAAGTTCTCATATATACATAGCACTAATTATCAAAGTGAGTTTAAAAGATCATTTGAAGAAATAGGTAAGCTCTTTGATCTTGATAGGATTTATATTTATTATTTTTCTAAAGATCCTACTTTTATGCGGATAGATTGTCAGTGGAATAAAGAAAATGTAAAACCTAAAAGAGAAGTGGAAGAAGAGGAGGCGGTTTACGCATTTCCTTGGCTTATTCGAGAAATTAAAAACAATGGATTTGTTGCAATAAATAACAAGGAGGATATTCCTGATGAAGCCATGTTGGAAGCAGAGGCTTTTAGAATGGAGGGAATAAAATCTTCTCTTACAATTCCATTAGAAGATGAAGATAAATTAGTTGGTTTTATAGGTTATGAAAGCTTGTCTAGGTATATAACATGGGAAAAAAATAGTATGAAGGCATTAAAAGACATTTCGAAAGTTTTTTCATATACGAAAGCAAGAATAGAGAAGGAAAAAACTTATAAGTCGACAATTAATGGACAAGCGATTTTACTTAATAATTCTGAATCACAAATATGGGCATTGAAAAATGTTACTTCATATGCAACTGTTAATGAAGCCCACGCAAAGTTTTTTGGAAAGAACAAAGGGGATATGGACTTTCAGGATTTATATGATGTATTTGACATAAATACTGCTAATAAACTTTCGGAATTTAACTGGGAATTGTTTCAAAGTAATATGCCTATTATAAAGGAACTTGAGATTAAGAATTGGAAAGGCGAAAATAGATTATTAAAAATAAAAAGTAAACCTCAATTAGATGAAGTGGGAAATATAATGTATCTAATTTGTACAGCTAATGACATTACAGAACAAAGGAAAGCTGAAACTGAACTTTATAAAGCGAAAGAACAGGCTGAAGCTGCCAATATAGCAAAGAGTCAGTTCATTGCTAATATGTCTCATGAAATAAGAACACCAATGAATGGAATATTTGGTTTTCTTGAATTGCTGCAGTCAACTGATTTGTCAACTGAACAAAGAGAATTTATACGTGAAGCTAAATCTGCATCTGACATATTATTAGATATTGTTAATGATATACTGGATTTTTCAAAAATCGAAGCTAAAAAACTTAATATGGAGAATATAAAGTTTAATTTAAGGACTACAATTGAAGACGCTGTTTCATTGATAGCGCCAAAAGCTGCTACAAAAGGAATCGAACTTTATGCTATGATTAAATCAGGTGTGCCAGAAGAAGTTATTGGTGATCCATCAAGGCTTAGGCAAATATTAAATAATCTTATAAGCAATGCCGTGAAATTTACAACGGAAGGTGAAATTTCTGTTTCTGTAAATTACTTAGAGGAAGAAAATGAGATGGCGCTATTGAATTTCGAGGTGAAAGACACTGGAATTGGAATACGTAAAGAAGATATTAATAAGATATTTAAATCATTTAGTCAAGCAGATGCATCTACAACAAGAAAATATGGAGGGACAGGACTTGGACTTGCCATATGTAATGAATTAGTTAAAATGATGGGTGGAGAAATTTGGGCTCAGAGTGTATTTGGGGAAGGTTCTACATTTAAGTTTAATGTGAGATTAAAAATAGCGAAAAGAGCTAATAAACAGAAATTTGATTTTGAAAAATTTAAGAATATTAATGTTCTAATTGTAGATGATAATGAAAATAATAGGAATATTTTTAGTTCACACCTTGAAAAGACAGGTCTAAATATATTTCAAGCTGAAGGTGCCACTAGCGCCATTACTACAATTATTTCAAAGGCAAATACAGAAAATAAAATAAATATTGCTCTTATAGACTATCAAATGCCAGGAATGAATGGATATGAACTTGCAACAACATTAAGGACAATGCCATTTGCAAAGGATATTCAGTTAATACTTTTAACATCTGTTACGCAAAAGGTAGATGTAAAGTCTATAAAAGAATATGGATTTTCAACTCTTCTAGCTAAACCTGTTAAGAAAGATGACTTGTTAAGTTGTATTGCTAAAACACTAGGTTTGGAAAATGAAGAAGAGCAAGCCATAATAAAACATAATATTAAAAATTTTAATAATGCATTAAACCCAAAGATCTTATTGGTTGAAGACAATGAAGTAAATCGTAAAATAGTTATAAGGATGCTTAAATCTCGTAATATGACTTGTGATGTGGCGATAAATGGAAGTGATGCGTTAGATGCAGTGTCTAAAAAAGATTATGATGTTGTTTTTATGGATTGTCAGATGCCAGTTATGGATGGATATGAAAGCACGGCAAGAATAAGGCACCTTGAAGGGGATAAGAAACATACTACAATTATTGCGATGACTGCTAATGCAATGGCTGGAGATTGTGAAAAATGTATTAAGGCTGGAATGGATGCTTACATAAGTAAACCGATTGATTTTGATAAAATGTTTAAGATGATAGAAGAAAATATGAAATATGGAAATGATGAGCCCAATTATAATAAGATAATAGATGATAATATTGATCGCTTTGTTGAAGTTACGGGATTGGATAAAGATGATGCGATAGAAATATTTGAGGATTATATAAAGTGTCTTCCGGATTTAATATCAGGTATTGATGAAGCTATTAAAAATAATGAATTTGAGAAGTTGGCAAAATTGACGCATGAGTTAAAGGGCTCTTCTGGAACTTTGAGAATAACTTCCATTCATGAATTGGCAGTAAAACTTGAAGTAGAGGCTTTGAATCATGATATAAAAGGATGCCATGAGTTTTTCAAGCAAATCAATGATTTATTTTAGTAAACAGATATTAAAAATTAATAAATAGATTTAAAAATTAAAAGGTACAAAGGAGTTTTTAATATGAAAAAGGTATTAATAGTAGATGATTCGTCGTACATGAGGATGTTTGTAAAAAAGATAGTTAAAAAAGGTGGTACATATATAATGCTTGAAGCATCCACTAAGGATGAGGCGATTGAGACATTTAACAGTGCAAATCCAGAAATTGTTATTTTAGATCTGAATATGTCTGAGCTTAGAAAAGATGGAATTGATGTATTAACAGAAATAATGAGAATAAATCCTGAAGCGGTTGTAATTGTTATTTCAGCAGTTGGATATGAAGATGTAAAAGATGAGTGTATAGAGCTTGGAGCAAAGAGTTACCTTAAGAAACCTTTTGAAACTGAGGAATTATTACAGTTGTTAGAAAAATATAAATAATTAGAACAGTGTTTTAAATGAACTTCATACATAATAAATAGTTGCGTACATAATTAAAGATGATAAACGAAAAGCTATCCCTGAAAGGATGGCTTTTTATATTAAAAACATAATTTCTAACTTGGTAAAAATGTAATTATTTAAAAAAAGTGAAAATATAATGGATAAAGTAAACTTTTTATATCATTATTTATGATATGGTTTTCCATTATATATTTCACTCAGAGTTTCAAAAGTGAATTAAATTTCCTTGTGAGAAATTTAATTATTGTTATCATATTAAAGAGCTACCTTTTCTGCATTACAACTATTTATTGCGGAGATTAAGGTTACCTTTTCGTTTTCAATTAAGATATTAGTACTTTCGTTACTAGGTTCTTTCACTGTAACTACAAGATTTTTAGGGCCACCTATAGCTTCTATGGCATTATTGATGAGTTTAATAGCGTAAGAAAACACATTTTTCATATTTTTATTTGATGAAAATACAATCGCATTTCCAGCTTTAAGAGTTAAAATGCTATTTTGAATTATAGTTTCAAGTGAATTTGAAGATTCAACTATTATTCCGCTAACTAAGCAAGAATCATTATAAGCATTTAATTTATTATTCGTAGATAGTATTGAATAGTTTTTGTAATTATTCAATGCAGCAATGTTATCATGAAGAATTTCATCATATGAATCTTGTCCTATTTCTTTGCAGAACATGGTGCTGAGTTCCTCGAGGTGATTATTTAGTGTGCTAATAGCTGCATTTGTGATATCATTCCTTTTGTTAGTATCAAGATTAGAGTATTCTTCTGCGGCTACACAGGCTAATCTAATGGCATCATCCATAGTGTCAAATACACCGCAGTCCCCTTGACGATCTATTACAGTTGCATATTGAAGTGGTTTCTTTATTATCATCATTTTTATCTCCCCTTTTCCCTAATTAATAAATATAATTTTTATAAAAGTTATAGTATTGCGAAAAAATAGAATAAAGTTAAATAATTAACGTTAATATTTTAACAATTATAAAGAAAAAATATATATTGATTTCTCTATATCTTATTCAATATTATAACAATATGTTACTATTAATTCAATAGGATATTTAGAATTTTCTGAAATTTTGTTCAGACTTGTTAAAAAACTAACCAATTAGAGAGTGTGTTTTAGAGCAAAGCTATCATTATTGATATAATAATCAATGTTTTAACAAAGTCTGCAAGTTATTTAAATTAGGATGTGAAAATGTTTTATTATATAATAGTATCGGAATAATAATTCTTTATAAATGATTTGAAATAAAAAATGCAGTTCTTTTAGTCACTGCACCTTATATTTCTATCCAATATAATAATTCTTCTATAATAAACTTATGAGTATTTGTGCTAATTTAAATAAATCATTTGCTTTTGATTTTTTTTTCTTTATCTTTTCCATTACCGTTTTGTTTATGTTGTGGAGCTACTTGAGCAGGCTGTTCGCCTTGACTAATAACTAAATCAATTTTTTGACTTTTATCACAGTATGTACCGGCAACAGGAGATTGTCTGATAATTAAACCTTTTGGAATATTATCATTATATTCAGCTGTAATAGCACCAGGTAGAAATCCGTTTGAATTTATAATATTTTCAGCTGTATCTTGAGTTTTTCCAATAAGTGAAGGGACAGAAATCTTTTTCTCTTGTGGCAATTCTGCTTTATCATCTTCTTTAGTAATGCTTTTATCATCTGTATTATTAGTGCTATCTTTTTCATTATTCAATGTATTTGAAGCTGTAGTAGTATCTTTAAAAGTAGATTGTTTATAAAGAAATCCGCCAAGCATACCGCAAATTGTAAATAAAATAATTATCCCTATAGCTAAGGGGATTTTTTTGTTTTTTCTTTTAACAGTAGAGTTAGATGATATTCTTTTATCATTATCTAATATCATAGTCTTGGGAATTATTCTTTCGCTCATAATAACAGTAGAATTGTAAATCATATGAGATAAATCTTTATTTGTTTCAGCCATTAAAATAGTTGTTGAATCAAGTGATTTATTATTAAAGTTAACTTTGAAATTATTATCTTCTTTAATTTTACTTATAATATCAGAAAGCTCCTTAGCAGTTTGGAATCTATTAACAGGTTCTTTTTCTAAAGCTTTTAGGATTACTGCATTTATATTTTCTGGTATATTATCAGCAATTTCTTTTGGAGGGATAACAGATTTATCAATATGCATAATGGCTATGGAAATAGGAGAGTCACCATTAAAAGGAACTTGTCCAGTAATCATTTCATACATAACAACACCTAATGCATATATATCAGTTCTGGCATCTACTAATTTTCCTTTAGCTTGCTCAGGAGAAAAGTAATGTACAGAGCCTATTATATTGTGAGAACCGGTTATGGTTATAGAATTACCTACTTTAGCAATCCCAAAATCCATCAATTTAACAATATTATCTTCAGTAATTAAAATATTATCGGGTTTTATATCCCGATGAATTATAGTATTATTATGAGCATATTCTAGAGCTCTAGAGATTTGCAAAGTTATATCCAAAGTTTTCTGAAGATTAAGCTTTCCATTCTCTATCACTATTTGTTTCAATGTTTTTCCTTTAATATATTCCATAACTATATAATTTATATCATTATCTATACCTACATCATAAATATTAACTATGTTTTGATGCGATAAGCTGGCAATTGAATTGGCTTCTCTTTTAAATCTATTAATAAAATCTTTATTATCGCACAATTCTGATTTTAATATCTTTATAGCCACAAATCTATTTAGTAAAGTGCATTTGGCTTTATAAACAACTCCCATGCCACCTTCAGCAATTTTTTCGATTATTTTATATCTATTTGAAATTAATGTCCCTATCATATATGTCCTCCTACTAAAAACAGTAATGTATGTATTATATCACAACTAATTCTATGGACTAAGGTAGGAAAAAATTATTTTATATAATATATCCTTAAGAAAAACAAAATTAAATACATTCTTATTATTATGAGAAATAATAGTATAAAAATAATCTTCTAGTGGCAAATTATTTGTTGTATAAACAATAATATTAAATTAGGAGGTAATTGTTATGCAATTAGGTGGTCACGAAATGCATGATTTACATGAATTAACTATAAGCTGAGTAAATTCTATAACGAACATGGCTATGTTTATAAGCGCAGCTCAAGATATGGAATTAAAAGCAATGATACAATCTCATTTTCCAGCACATATTCAAGATTATAATATGAAGGTTGAATTTTTAAGTAAAAATAATGGTTTAACACAAAAACTTAATGTTCCTCAATTGAGTAAAACATTACAGGATTATACTAAATCACCAACTAATAATTTTCCCAAAATAACACCAAGAACACAAGTATATGAGATGAATGGCAGGGAAATAGCAACTGCATATCTTCTAACTTTGAAGAGAGCAGGAAGAGAATACGCATGGTCAGCGATGGAAGCAAGCAGTCCACAGGTAAGAGAATTTTTGAAGGATGCTTTTACTATGAGCTGTAATCATGCATATGAAGTTTGGCAATAGATGGTCAGAAAAGGGTATTATCCATTGGATACGGAACCCCAGAATACACTTGACACCATTTCAGCTATATATGATGAAGTTCGTGAGCTAGAATTAGTTTAGAAAAAATCTGTGTATTGAGATTAGTTAATATATAGTATGAAAATGACAAACAGTTAGTAAAGTTTATATTCCTAACACATATATTTTACATAGATATAAATTTATAAGGAATGAAAAAATATGTTTGGTCTAGATATGAAGGTATTTAATTATATTTATAGTAATTGTCGTCAGATTGGGAGTATATTTGGCTACGGGGCTTTTGAAGGGTTTATAATGTATGGTGGCTTAATTTCAATGGGGGTATTGAAATTCTTTGAAAATACCAAGAAATTAAAAAAGTGATTTCTTAGTGATATTTTGGGTTTTGTTAGTTGTATGTTTATCACTAAAATACAAGCATTAAATTTAATATAATTATAACTTTTTTCTATATATAACAAAGTTTACCCTTGACTTAAAAAAAATATTAGATTATAATAAGTGGAAATGCCATATCGGTGACTAATGCAGTCGAAAAATGTATAAGTTTGCAAACTGCAAATAAAACACAAGGAGTGGTTGTTTGATAAAATTTAATTGAAATTTACTAGAAGTAATATTTCTTTTAGTAGTATTTCATATGAATCTCGGAGCAGATTATTTGAATGTTAAACAAAAAGATTTTATTATAAATAAAACTGTTACAAGCAAATATGGCGATAGTTCTGAGATGGAAAATGCTGAAACAGAAAGGCATGAAGATCCAGCGGAGGAAAACACTGAAATTTCAGCGAATGACATAAAAGAAACACCAGCAGAAACTGAAAAAGTTGAAGCTGCACCGACAAAAGCTCAAGAAAACCAAAAACCGATAGGTGTGCCAATAAAGGCTGAATTAACTGCATACTCTAATGATCCAAAATGTTCAGGAAACTGGGGAGCACAAACAGCAATGCAGACGAAAACTAGGTTAGGGGTTATTGCAGCTCCATCGAAAATACCACTTGGAAGTAAAATTTACATTCCAGACTTAACAAATTATAAAGCCGATGGTATATTTGATGTTGAAGATAGAGGTGGAGCAATTAAAATAAAGAAAGATGGTACTTACGTAATCGATGTATGGGTGCCAACTTATGAAGAAGCCGAAGAATTCGGAAGAAAATATACAACAATCTATTTATTAGAGTAGTATCTACAAGTGAATTGAGAGGAATATAATTCTTGAGTAAAAATTCGTAATTCCATGCAGGAATTTTGATTGACGTTGGATTAAGATGCCTAAAGATTATTTTTAATAATCTAATGTGAAAGCCAGCACCGTTACAAGGTGCTGGCTAAAATTATAAATTTTTATTATCTTACAGGGCAAACTCCATTAGCACATTCTTTATCAATAATTTCATGCTCTTCATCGTCATCTAGTTCTGCAAGTAGTTCATAGTCTATAGGTTTAATATTTTTTACACGTTCCTCATAATCTTCTTTTGTTGTAGATTCATAAGGTAAAAGAGGATAAGTTTCATCCATCAGCGGAAGGAAAGTTATACCAACCACATAATCAAAGTTTTCATATAACCAATTTGCAACAGATTCCCATTCGTCATCTCTTACATGTACAGTTATTGAAGTGTTATGATCGGTCCAGTTTATCATTGAAAGTTTGTAAAGTTCAAGTTGTTCTATAGCTCCAACATCATATTTTGTTTTTCCGTCAGGAGCTTTTATTGGAAACTCTATAACTTTTGTTGTACAGTTTTCATCGCTTTGCCCATTTTCATTATAAATAGGATAGCATTTTAATTTTTCTATCATTTTGTATAATGGATCAGATACGGAAATTCTAACTCTTCTAATATAATAATTAGAATGTGAATAGTGTATTCCAGAACTTACACATGGAAGTGTTGAAAGTGAACCTTCTGGTTTAATTGTAGTCATAAGTTCTGGGGCTGAAATTTCAAGCTCGGCGCAATATCTATTACCTTCATTCTTTACAATTTCTCGGAGGTGCTTTAATAATTTTCCCAACTCTTGATAGCTCATATTAGTTTTGTTTATCATATCCATTATGCCAGTTAAGGAAATTCCGACTATCCTATCAGCCTGCATAATCTTATCCCAATCTGGAAGTTCAACATTTACTAAGGTCATTCTTATAGCCACTCTTGCAGATAATTTTATTATTTCTTCCAAGTGTTTAATATCTAATTCATGATCGTTATTTACAAAGGATACTAAATTATTTGTAGATAAGTTGCAACATTGATGTGAATTGAGTAAAATTTCTCCACATGGGTTGCATCCCTTAAAAGTAGATTTTCTTTTTTCCGCTTCCATCCCATTAATAAAGCCCGGTTCACCATTAATTTTTATGGAGTTTAATATTTCCTTTATTTTATCTAATGAAGGTTTCTCTTTGTACAATACAGAATTGTTGCTCATTTTTCTATGAGAAACTTCTGAGTTCTCAATCCAATTTCCATCAACTATTTTGTAAAGATTACTTTTGGCATTTATTACATCATAATCATCCTCATCACAGATAATCATCATGGCACTACGACGTACACCACCAGAAACTACATTTTCACTTATTATTGTTGCTATATCTAAAACATCAAGTGACTTTAAGCTGCCATCTGTGAGCTTATTGCAGACTTTATTAATCTTTTCAAACATTCTTTTTAATGAATTGTGCCCAGACGCCCTGCCACCAAATCTCTTTAAGCGTTCACCTTCTGGTCTGACATAACTATAATCAATTATGATTTTATGTATGTTTTCATACTCAGGGGCTGTAATTAATTGAAAATATGTTTCTAGAGCAGCGCACCAGCCTTCTTTGCTATCACCAACCTTAATGGCAGCAACAGATGAATCTTTATCATCTATAATAAGCTTTGTGTCTTCCATATATTCTTTTGGCATATATTTATGAACATCTTCAGTATATTGTCCAAGCAATGCTATTTTTCTTATTTTAGGCATCTTAGAGATTAAGTCACTATCAATTCTAACTCCTACACCAGAGCCAACCATAAGAAGATAAAATACATCTACAAAATCATGGAACTTTTCAATCATTGTAAAAGAGCAGTTATAATTTGAAAGAGGGTATTCCTTTACTATATCTGTTCCACCCATATAGAGAGTTCTTCCTGATGTAAAAGTTCTTAAATTGTATAAGTTATCAAATAAAAGTTCAGCTTCCTTTGTTTCATTTTGTAGATTTATATCTAATCCATGCTTCTTTTTAAATTCAATACCAAGTTCAATATTATATTCTGTTGTTCTAAGAACTGTTTCAAACCAATTTTCTCTTCTTTTTTTGTCATTTAAATATCTTGAGTAAGTTCTTAAATATACGAATTCACCAATATTACTTAAAGGTGTTTTTTCAGCCTCTCTATATTTACTCAAGAATTTTTCCGATAATATTTTACTCATGTATATTCCTCCAAGTATAAGTTTTTATATAGCCTAAGAATTTCTTATAAAACCTTATATTATTTCTAGTTATAATATTTTCATATGAAAAAGATATTATTATTTTAAAACATTTATTTGATAAATACAATATGTTGTACTGTAAAAAAAAAACGACACTATATATGGACATGTCCTCAGGTTTGATTTATGCTAGGATTCATAAAATTTATAGAATAAAATAAAATTTATGAGAAAACTATATCCATATTTTGAAAGAAAGTATGGATATTTATCAAAAAATAAATCTAATTAATTAAAGAAAAAAGCATGTGGTTAATAAGGATTGGTGGAAGAAGTTGTAAGAAAGTATTATGATATGTATTAGAGTAATAAGAAATGTAATTATATATGAAAATCTAATTGTAAATTTTTATGTTAATAAAATCAAATGATAGATAGTATCAAATAAATTAATAGGAGGAAGAGAAAATGAAAGAAAATGAGAGATTAAAAGTATATAAATTATCTGATATTAACAATTTAAAAATTCATGGAAGAACAACTGGATGCCTTGAGCCATTAACATTATTTTGGACTGGAAGCGCAATTGAATTAAATGTAAAAGGTTCGGAGTTATGGATTGAAGTAGAGTCGGATTATGATATATTTGAACAATGGATAAGCATAGTCATTAATTCAATTCCTGTAAGCAGGCAAATGTTAAACAAGGGAAGATATTGGATTTGTGTATTTAGAGGTATGGATGAAAAGGCTATGAAAAATGTTCGTATAATAAAGGAGGTTCAGCCTATGAGTGAAGATATAAACTGCTATATGCAGATACATAGAGCAAAATTTGATGGAGAATCTTTACCTATTAAAGATAAGTCATATAAAATTGAATTTATAGGAGATAGCATTACTTCAGGAGAAGGAGCAATAGGGGCTAAAGAAGAAGAGGATTGGATTCCTATGTTTTTTAGTTCAGTAAATAATTATACAGCAATAATAGCAGAAGCATTAAATGCAGAGTACAGAATTATTTCCCAAAGTGGCTGGGGAGTACTAACCAGTTGGAATAATAACCCACATGAAAATATTCCTGAGTATTATGAGAAAGTCTGTGGAGTTCTTAAGGGTGAGAAAAATAAAGCATTAGGTGTATTAAATGAAAATGATTTTAGTTTATGGCAGCCAGACATCATCGTAGTTAACCTCGGAACAAATGATGCTGGTGCGTTTGATTATCCAGAATGGAAAGATGAAATAACAGGAGAGATTTATAAGCAAAGATTAAATGATGATGGAAGTTTTAATGAAGAAGACATAGAAGCCTTTGAAAGGGCAGTAGAAAATTTCATTGTTAAGCTTAGAAAATATAATAGGAAAGCACATATTATATGGGTGTATGGAATGTTAGGTTTGCAACTTATGCCATATATTTATCGCGCGGTAGATTCTTATGTGAAAAGTACAAATGACAGGATGATTTCTGTTTTTCAACTACCTAATACAACAAGTGAAACAGTTGGTGCTAGAAGTCATCCAGGACTTTTAGCTCATGAAAAGGCAGCAAGGGAATTAACCGAATTTATAAAGGAAATTTTAATGGATAAGTGAAGATTAAAAGATCTAATGGTAATCTCTGCAGAGTGAATAAATTAATGGTTTAACTATATAAATAGCAGAACTTCCTTTTATTATTTAAGGGCTCTGAAAATTATATTTCCTGTTAATTAAATGTATAATTACAGAAATCCTTCAGAATGTGATTAAAATCACAGTTATACATGTGAAAGAGTGATATTATAACTTTTTGAGTGTATTATATATTTTTTGTGGAGAAAGGATTGGAAAACAATTGAATAAAGAAGAACTTAATTTACTAAAATTAGAAGGTTATATGCAGCAGCAGGATAAAGGGTATTTTTCACTTAGAGTTCTTACTTCAGCAGGAAACTTAAATTCAGGTAAGGTGCGCTGTTTATCAGATATAGCGGACAAGTATGGCAGAGGATATATTGGATTTACAACAAGACAGTGTATAGAAATACCATGGATAAAAGAGGAGTCTATTCCTGAAGTTAAAAGAGCCATTAAAGAGGCGCATATTACAACTGGAGGGACAGGCTATAGGGTTATTGCTGTAGCAGCTTGTAAGGGTGTTCTTTGTAAATATGGATTAATAGATTCACAAGAATTATCAAGAAAATTGGAAGAAAAGTTTTTAGGAATGGATGTTCCGGGTAAATTTAAAATTGGAATAAGCGCATGTCCTAATAATTGCGTAAAAGCGCCACTGAGTGACTTGGGGTTTATGGCTCAAAATGAACCTAGAGTTAAAGAAGATATTTGTAAAGGATGCAGAATATGTGAACGCGCTTGTAAGGTAAATGCAATTGAAATAATAGATAAAAAGGCTAAGATAAATTATGATAAATGTATTTCTTGTGGTCAATGTATAAAAGTATGTCCATTCAAGTCAATGAAGCTGAAAAAGGAAGGAATAGCAATTTATGTAGGAGGTAAGGGCGGAAGACAATTAAGGATAGGTGACAGAATTAGTAAAATTTTTAATATAGATGAATTGTCAGAGTTTACTGGAAAAGTCATTGATTATTATAAAGCCAATGCGAACAAAGGTGAAAGACTAGGTAGTACAATTGATAGATTAGGATGGAAGCATATAAGTGATACTTTAAATATTGAAAAACAGTAAATAAAAGATTAACCCAATATAACATTCTAATGTGTTAAATTATAAATAATTGTCATAAATATTAATAATAAATTTTTTGGAGGGCAATTTTGATAGAAAATAATATTAAGGAGATTTCACTTTTTGAACATTGTTTTGGTTACAAATTTTAGGAGATCATTCGAGATTTATTTTGAATTCACTTTCACCAAAGGAAAATCATTTTGTTCATAAAGCTAATGAATTTATTAATTTATTTGATAATTTGTTGGCAAAATCATGTAAGCTAATTTCAAATGAAAATCTTCATGAACTAAATTATAAGGCATATTCTGCTGCAATGAAGATAAGAGAATTCAAATTAATTATTCTATCTAAACAAATTGAAGATAAAATTTACATTAATCTTCCACCTACATTTATAAATCATATGCTTAACGAACTAGAAGAATATCTTACTATTTTAAATGATTTAATTAAAGGAAATATACCACAAATAAGCGATTTAAATCTTCATTTACTTTGGCTTCTTGATGGAAGTGGTCATGCACAAACTATAGCTAGCACTCTGGATATGACACAGAAGGAATTAATAAAAACCAGCAAGGAATATTCAAAAATATTTACTGATTTATACTTAAGAACAATAGAGTACAGGGGATATACAAGAACTGATATTTGTGAATTCCCAGCATTAAAAAAGCATAATATTGATGCTAATGAGGTGATGAGCTGCTTCAAAAATTTCTTGAAAGAATTAGAAACTGCAGTTCAAGAAAAAAAGGTTTTAGGTACCATATATCCTTTAATGCTTGACCATATGTTTAGAGAAGAATGCTATTATCTTATAAAGCTTTCAATGGTATCTAATATTGAAGCTCCAAATTGTGATTCGACAAAACCTAGGATTGAAGATTGAATATAAAAAAGGAATTAGGAACAAATATTTTTATTCAAATTTTAGAAATAAACATAGTGCAAATTTATTGGGACAGTAACTAGTTCTTTTATGAAATTAGCTACTGTCTTATTATTATCTGTAGTTTAACTAATTCTCATTTTTACAAATTGGATAAAGAAGAAGCTGAAAGTATAAATAGAGAGCTTGAAAAACGTGATGAAAATAAAGAATGAAGATTATTAGACAACTCAATTATTGACAGAAATGATTCCCAGCATTACAATAAAAATATTGTAAGACAGATTCATTTAATAATGAAGCGAAGTAATGAGAATTGTTCGCCTTTGTTTTGTCTCTTATATTAATAAGAGACTTTTTGAATTTCTAATAAATTATAGAGTTTTGAAGCCTGACAGGCTCATCAATCTAGAATTTAAATATGGCACTGAAACTAAGTGCATTTTGGTATAGAATAAAATAACGAATTATTGTGATCGTTATTTATTATGTATTTTAACATCAATAACATTAGGAGGTTTCAATGAAAAATTTAGTTATTCAATTAACGGAATTAGTTCAATCAAAATTTGAAAGTTTAGGGTATGATAAGGAATACGGAAGAGTAGAGATATCTAATAGACCTGATTTATGTCAGTATCAATGTAACGGAGCATTAAAAGCAGCAAAGATTTATAAAAAGGCACCTATAGCAATAGCAAATGAGGTGGCTGAAATTTTAAAACAGGAAGAAATTTTTGACGATGTTACAGCAGTTGCTCCAGGCTTTATTAATATAAATATAAAGGATAGTTTCTTAACTAAGTACATAAATGAAATTTATAAGGATGAAAAGTTTGGATGTACAGCTTCAGAAAAGCCTATGAGTATAGTAGTTGATTATGGCGGAGCTAATATTGCTAAGCCGTTGCATGTTGGACATTTACGTTCAGCTATTATTGGTGAATCAATAAAAAGAATTGGTAGATTTTTAGGTCATACAGTAACTGGAGATGTTCACTTAGGAGACTGGGGGCTTCAAATAGGTATGGTTATTACAGAAGTTCAAAGAAGAAAACCAAACCTTGAATATTTTGATGAAAGTTTTACTGGTGAATATCCTACAGAAGCACCATTTACTATTGATGAACTCGAAGATATATATCCAGCTGCAAGTAAGCTTGCTAAAAGTGATGAGGAAGCTATGGCACTTGCTAAGAAGGCTACAGCAGAGCTTCAAGAAGGAAGAAGAGGCTATATTGCTCTTTGGAAGCACATAATAAATGTTTCGGTTTCTGATTTAAAGAAAAATTACGCTGCTCTTAATGTTGAATTTGATTTATGGAAGGGTGAAAGTGATGCGAACCCTTATATAAATGATATGGTTAAATATTTTAAAGATAATAATTATACTCATTTAAGTGAAGGCGCTCTTGTTATAGATGTTGAGGAGGAAACTGATAAGAAACCAATGCCGCCAATTATAATACAAAAATCAGATGGTGCAGCGCTTTATGGAACTACCGATTTAGCTACTATAATTGAAAGAGTTAAGGATTACAATCCAAATGAAATAATATATGTAGTTGATAAGCGTCAAGGCCTTCATTTTGAACAGGTATTTAGATGCGCAAGAAAGACTAAATTAGTTTCAGATGATATGAAATTCGAGTTTGTAGGATTTGGAACTATGAATGGTAAAGATGGAAAGCCATTTAAAACAAGAGAAGGCGGAGTTATGAGGCTTCAAGACCTTATCTCTATAATTAAAGGTAATGTAAAAGAAAGAGTTAACAATAATGACAAGATATCAGCTGAAGAAGGCGATGAAATAGCAAGAATAGTTGGATTAGCTGCGTTAAAGTATGGAGATTTATCAAATATACCTACAAAGGATTATATATTTGATATTGATAAATTTTCTTCATTTGAAGGAAATACAGGTCCGTATATTTTATACACTGCAGTTAGAATTAAATCTATTCTTAATAAAGCTAAGGAAGAACTTAGAGATTTTGCAGGCGATATAAAAATGCCAGCTACCAGCGTTGAAAGAGATTTAATGCTTGCATTTATAAGATTTAATGATGTTGTTGAAGGTGCATTTAGAGATAAATCACCTAATAGGTTATGTGAATTTATTTATGAAGTTTCAAATTTATTCAATAGATTTTATAATGAGAACAGAATATTAAGTGAAGAGGATAAAGAAAAGAAACTTTCATGGTTAAATTTATTGGCTTTAACTGTAAGTATACTAGAAACTGCTTTAGATTTACTAGGAATGGAAATACCTGAAAGAATGTAATCTTAAAAAAGTAAATAGTTTTTATATAATAACTTTCCTCCACATTATTCAATTAAATAATGTGGAGGATTTTTTAAAATATTAAATATATATTGAAATATTGCAATAAAACATTAAAGAATATAGCATAATTAGTCGAAAAAACTAGTAGACTCTATTAAAATATTTTATGGCTTTAATAATTACATGAATTTAGAATAGAATTGAGGAACAAATATGTCTAGATTAACTAAAGAAAAAATTACTTCATTATTAAATGAAAATAGATTAAGATATGCAACCTTTAAAATAAGTTTAATATATTTATTATGTGGATTTATTTGGATTTACTTTTCGGAAAGAATTACGTATTTATTTTTTTGCAGTGGAAATAACCTTCTCACAGCAAACATGTATAAAGGATATATATTTATAATCATAACGTCATTTATTCTTTATTTCTTGATGAAAAAATTTTTAAGTATAATTATTTTAAGGGAAAAAGAACTTAAAAATAGTAATATGGAACTTGAAGCATACATACAGCAACTGGCTATAAGCAAAGAAAAATTGAGAATCCAGTATAAGAAGATATGTAAAGACGAACAACAACTGATCAAAAGTGAGGAAAAAAATAGAGCAATCATTAAAGCAATGCCGGATACACTATTTATTATTAACTTCGAAGGTATTCTTATGGATTATGAAGTAAATGAGGAGAATATATTAGTAAATAATAAAGAAGAACTTATTGGAAAAACAATAGCTGAAATCATGCCTAGAGAAGTTGCAGAACTTGCTTATAAAAATTTAGAGCTAGTTATTAAAAGTGGTAATTTATGTAGCTTTGAATGTAAATTGATTAATGAAAATATAGTGAAATACTATGAATGCAGAATGGTTATTAAGGGAAAAGATGAAGTTCTTGCAATAGTTAGAAATATTACCAGAAGTAAAGAATTGGAAAGAAATCTAGAGTATTTAAGTTACAATGATCAACTCACTGGAGTAAAGAGCAGAAGGTTTTATGAAGAAGAATTAAAGAGGCTAGATGTGAAAGAGAATCTACCGTTAACTATTGTTTTAGGTGATGCAAATGGATTGAAGTTAATTAATGATTCTTTTGGGCATATAGCAGGAGACGAACTTATACATAAAATTGCAGAAATTATAGAAAAAGAATGCAGACCTAACGATGTTGTTGCTAGATTAGGAGGAGATGAATTCGTTATCTTGCTACCTAATACAGATGCAGATGAAACAGAAAAAATAATTAAAAGTATTAATAAATCAGCAGTAAAGGAAAAAGTACAAAATTTAGACGTATCAATATCTTTTGGTTATGAGACTAAGAGGTATGAAGAAGAAGATATTCAAGATGTATTTAGGAAAGCTGAAAATTATATGTATAAGAGAAAGCTTTTTGAAAGTTCATGCACTAGAGGAAAGACGATAGAAACAATAATTAATACTCTTAATGAAAAAAATAAGAGAGAAGAGCAGCATTCAGTTAGAGTTTCAGAACTATGTAAAAAGATGGGAGAAGTTCTTGAGCTGCCTGAAAGAAAGATTCATGAACTTAAGACAGCAGGATTACTCCATGACATAGGAAAAATAGCTATAGAAGAAAGTATCCTTAATAAAGCTGGTAAACTAGACCAGGAAGAATTAAAAGAAATCAAAAGACATCCAGAAATAGGTTATAGAATATTGAGTACAGTAAATGAATTATCTGAAATAGCAGAATATGTACTTCTACATCATGAAAAATGGAATGGAGAAGGGTATCCTAAAGAATTAAAAGGAGAAGCTATACCACTTGAATCCAGGATAATAGCTATAGCAGATGTATATGATGCTATTATTAGTGATAGAAGTTACCGCAAAGCATTATCAAAAGAATTTGCAGTAGAAGAAATAAGAAGAAATGCAGGTATTCAATTTGATCCTTATTTAGTAAATGTATTCATAGAAAAAGTCTTGGCTCAAGGAAAATGATAAGATAAATAATTAAAAATTTTATACAATGATTAATAGTATTATGAGATTTGAGGCTTAGAGTCTGGAATAGTTTTGTGCCCATTTATTTATGTTCTTGAAATTAATTCAAGATAGATGAATAAATGGGCACAGCTTTTAATTTATATTATCTACATAGTAACTTTTTTAGTCCATCTTCATATAAAGTTTCTTCTTCCAATAGCTTTAAGGCTATCTTCTCAAGAGAAGTTATATTTTCTTTTAAAAGTTTTAAGGTTTCTTCATATAATTCATTAACAAGGTTTTTACATTCTTCAATAACAGGGTTTCCATAACTGCTATATAAAGAGCCAACACTTGAAAGTTTTATGAGACCTAAGGTTTCTCCCATTCCGTATTCAGTAATCATTTTTAATGCAATATCAGTAGACTGAGAAATATCCCCATATGCTCCGGTAGAAATTTTATCTTTTCCAAAAATAATTTCTTCAGCAGCTCTTCCTCCAAGAGAAACTTTAATCTTATTTTTTAAATAATCAATTCGATGGTAGCTATGGTCTTCGGGAATAGTTAATGTATAGCCGCCAGCACCTTTTGTAGTTGGTATAATTGTTATTTTTGAGACTTTATCTTGAGGGAGTAGCAGCATATTAACCAATCCGTGCCCAGCTTCATGATAGGAGGTTAGAAGCTTATCTTCTTCCTTAAGGTAACTTCTTTCTTTCTTTTCATGCCCAGCCAAAGTTATTGAATAGGCAGCTTCAATATGATTAGAGGTAATAGAATTACTATTATCCTTTGCAGCCAAAATAGCGCTTTCATTTACTAAACTTTCTAATTTTGCACCGGAGAAATAGGCAGTTTTTTTAGCGAGCTCCTTTATATTAATATTTTCATGAGGTTTGTTTTTTAAATGCAGAGATAATATTTTTTCCCTAGCATTAACATCTGGAAGTGATACTTCTATATGTCTATCAAATCTTCCAGGTCTTAAAAGGGCGCTATCTAGCATGTCCAACCTATTTGTAGCAGCAATTACTACTATTCCTTCTTCTTGTCCAAAACCAGACATTTCAGTTAAAAGAGCATTTAGAGTTTGATCTTTTTCATCATTTCCAGAACCATTTTTACCATTACTTCTTGCTTTACCTATAGCATCAATCTCATCGATAAATATTACTGCTTTTCCATGAGATTTTGCTTTTTTAAATAGATTTCTTACTCTTGCGGCTCCTACACCAACGTATACTTGAACAAAGTCAGAACCACTAAGAGCATAGAATGGTACACCAGCTTCACCTGCTACAGCCTTTGCAAGTAAGGTTTTACCTGTACCAGGGTCACCATAGAGAATTACTCCTTTAGGCATTCTTGCACCGTATTTTTGATATTTTTCGGGATTTCTAAGGAAATCAACAATATCCATCAAACTTTCTTTTGCTTCCTCATTACCAGCAACTGCATCAAAATTTGAAGCAGTTTTTTTATCCTTGCTAAAATCTTGCATATCCATAGCTGTTATTGAAGAGGTCCCTCCTCTAAATTTTTGTGTGGTCATAATTGCTATTGCAACAATTGATAGCATCAAAATACCAGTAGGTATAGATTTAGTAAGAGGGGGAGTGGTTTGGTCTTTAACCTCTATTCCGTTAAGTAATAATTTCTCTTTTAAAGTATCTGTATGAGGATTATCTGTATAATATTTATCGCCATTATTTAGGACTATAGTCATTTTAGGAGAAGAATCCAATATGACTGTAGATACATTTTTAGAATTTAGATCCTCTGTAAATATAGAATAACTTTTAGTAACTACAGTAGTATTAAAAGTTGAAATTATCAGGAACGTAAGTGATAGTAATGCAGTAATTATAGGAATTACAATGTAATATTTTTTAATTTTATTCATTAAATACCTCCTATATCTTAAAAGATAACTTTATTTTGATTATACATGATTAAATATAGAAGTCTAATTTCTTTCTACGTTTTTACCAATGTAATTTTTGGAGGATTAAGAATTTAAATCTTTAGGCACATTAACGATATAAATAGGTATTTCAAAGCTTTAAGTATTAAACTAGATCATACATTAATCATTTTTTTACTTTGATATAGCTGTATTGGATAAATAATTAATAAAATTTGTTAAAGAAGAAGAGCTTTTTCTATCTAAATTAATAGCATAATATATATTTCTTTGAGCAATAAAAGCTTCTTTAGAAGGAATTTCATGACATAATAAGCTGCCTTCAGTAAGTTCAGTTTTTATTGCAAGCTTTGATATAACAGATATGTGTTGTCCAAGAAGTACTATATGCTTAATTGCTTCAAGAGAATCTAATTCAATAAGAGTATCAATTTTAATTCCAAGGTAATTTAGCCACTTTAAGGTTATGTTTCTGGTAGTGGAGTTTTCACCATGAATAATTAAGGAACTTTTCTTTAGTAATTCTGTATTTAAACAGGGCTCTCCTGCCAGGGGATGAGTATTTGAAAAGAATACAACCATATCATCTTTTAATAAAGCTTGACTCATTATATTGGGAAGCTCAAAGGGTTCAGAAGATATAATACAAACATCAATTTCGTGATTTTGAAGCATATTAAGGACTGTTGGCGCAGGTTTTACCTTTAAAGAAAGTGAAAGTTTTGGATTTTCTTGTGAATAATTAGAAAGTATGCGTGGTAATAGATATGTTGCGGGGACATAACTGGCACCAATTTTTATTGTTCCTTTACCATGTTCATATTCTTTCACAACTCTGGCAGCTTCTAAGGTTAAAGCATTGATTTTAGCTGCATAGTGATAAAGAGCTTCACCAGCTTCAGTAAGAAAAATTTTCCCATATCTATTTTCAAATAATTTAACTTTAAACTCTTTTTCCATTGCTTTTAAATGAAATGTAATAGTAGGCTGCTTAAGATTTAATTTTTGTGCAACAGTGGTTATTTTTTGTGATTTGTATAGTTCTTCTAATATTTGAAATTTGATTAAATTAATATTCATATTTTTCTCCTTGTAATTTTAATAGATAATTATGTATTCTCAAAAACATTATAGAAAAAATCTATAGCATATAATAGTTTTTATAGAAAAACTTAACTGTATATTTACTTATTCATAACATTAAGATAAATTTTGGAATTTATACTGAAAAAGTAGAAGTTATTAGATAAGGAGATAGATATGCAGTTAAGAATAGAAGGTATTAAAAAATCTTTCAATAATGTACAAGCATTAGAGTCAATAAATTTAATTATAAATAAAGGAAGTTTCACTACTCTTTTAGGGCCATCTGGATGTGGAAAAACGACACTATTAAGGTGCATTGCAGGACTTGAAGAACCGGATGAAGGGGAAATATATATGGGAGAGGAATGTTTGTTTTCAAGAGAAAAGAAAATAAATAAAGCCATAAATTTAAGAAACTTTGGCATGGTTTTTCAAGATTTTGCATTATGGCCTCATATGACAGTATTTGAAAATATAGCGTTTGGACTTAGAGCCACAGGACAGAAGAAGGATTTAAGGAAAAGAGTTATGGAAGCAATAGATATGGTAAGGCTTCAGGGAATGGAAAAGCGATTTCCTCACGAGTTATCTGGAGGGCAGCAGCAAAGAGTAGCTTTTGCGAGAGCTGTTGTTTTAAAGCCGCAGTTAGTGCTCTTTGATGAGCCACTTAGTGCTTTAGATGCCATATTAAGAGAAGAGATGAGATTAGAAATAATTAATTTAGTACATAACATAGGGTCTACTGCTATTTATGTCACTCATGATCAAAGTGAAGCGTTAACCATGTCTGATGAAATTGTAGTTATGAATAAAGGTACGATTCTTCAAAATGATACACCTGAAAATGTCTACAACAAGCCGATGAAACCTTTTGTGGCAAGATTTATTGGAAAATCCAATTGGCTGATTAAAAACAAAAGATTAGTAAGGCCTGAACATATACATTTGAAATACGAAGGTTTGGGTGAAGAGGTTGAAACCCATGATGGGGTGGTAAAAACCGTAAGTTATCTTGGAGATAGATATGAAATATTAGTAGAAGTTATGGAAGCTGAAAAATTTTTAATATATAGTTCATATAAGATTGGACAGGGAGAAAAGATAAAGCTGTTTATTAAGAAAAAAGATATATATGAGATTGAAGGCTAGAAAGGATCTGTAAAAATATGAGTATGTTGTTAATTTGTTTGTAATTGTAAGCAGTAAAATTATATAAAAGAAGAAGGAGTGTTGAAAATGAAATTAAAAAAGGCTTTAGCAATAATTTTAGTTATGGCAATAAGCGGTGCTAGTTTAGCTGGCTGTGGTAAAAGCGCGGTACAGGCTACTTCTGCCGAAAACAATGGAGGAACACCAAAGTTAAGTGGTAAGCTCGTAGTATATAGTGCAGGCCCAGATGAGCTGTCTGAAAATATTCAAAAAGGTTTTGAAAAGAAAACTGGAGTTAAAGTAGAATTGTTTAAAAGTACCAATGGAAAAATATTATCGAGATTAGAAGCAGAAAAGGATAAGCCGGTGGCAGATGTTGTAGTATTAGCATCTTTATCTTCTGCACAAGGTTTAATGAAGGATGGGATGACTTTGCCATATAAGGAAGCAAAAAATGCTGATAAGCTTTTCACACAATGGGTTGAAAAAGACGGAAACTATTTCAATTACAGCCTATCAGCACTAGGGATAGCTTATAATACAAAATTGGTAAAGAACCCACCTAAAAGCTGGGATGAATTAACTAAGGAAGATTTAAAAGACAAAGTTAATATTCCAGATCCATCCCTTTCAGGCTCAGCAGCAGAATTTGCTACAGGTTTTGTAAATGCAAAAGGTGATGCAGGCTGGGATTTCTTTAAGAAGTTAAAGGATAATGGAGGTTCCATGGCAGGAGCAAATCAAGAAGCTTTAGATCCAGTTATCACAGGAGCTAAAACCATGGCTGCTGCAAGTGTGGATTATATGACCTATCAGGCTAAGGCTAGAGGAGAGGCTGTTGATTTAGTATATCCGTCTGAGGGAACGATAATAAGTGCCAGACCAGCTTTGATTTTAAAGTCAAGCAGTAATGTTGAAAATGCAAAAGCCTTTATAGATTACTTGTTATCTGATGAAGCTCAGAAGATGGTTGCAGATGCATATTTACTTCCAGGAAGAAGTGACATAAAAACAGAAGGAAGGCCAAGTGGAAGTGAAATTCCAACATTTAAGACTGATTCTGACTGGATGAATGCAAACCAAAAAGATGTTATAGATAAATTTACAAAAATATTTAAAAATTAATAGAGTAAATGGAGTTGATTTCTTTGAAAAATTTAGAAGGCATAAGTAAAGCTTTAATAATTCTGCTTCTTACAACACTGATAGTTATGCCTGCAGCCCTTATTATATTAACCAGCATATATCCAGATAGTAAACTGGATATATGTGCACCATTTCTAATTTTATCTAATGGAGAAATAAAAAAGGTTTTTACAAATACAATATTATTGGGTTTCTTAGTGGTTATAATGTCTACTGTATTTGCTATGCCCCTTGCAATGATAATGGTTAAAACCTCTATTAGAAAACACAAGTGGCTTGAAGTTATATTTATGATTCCTTTTATGACACCACCTTATATAGGAGCTATGGGATGGATATTATTCATGCAGCCTAATGGCTATTATGATGAATTTATTAAGCTTCCAATTAATTTGAATGAACATTTTTTTGGTTTATCAGGAATGGTTATAATAATGAGTTTGCAAACATTCCCCTTTCTTTATTTAATCTTAAAAAATGCTTTGGTAAAAATAGGTGGAAGTAGAGAAGAAGCTGCATACATTCATGGTGGAAAAAGCTTCTATACATTTAGAAGAGTTGTATTACCGCTGCTACTTTCAAGTTATGCCTTAGGAGCATTATTAGTTTTTATAAAAGCTATAGCTGAGTTTGGAACACCTGCTACCTTTGGCAGAAAAATCGGATTTTTTGTTTTAACTACAGAAATACATCAATATATATCAAGCTGGCCAATTGATTTTTCTAAGGCTACTTCTGTTGCCTCAATGCTTTTAACAATTTGCCTTGGTATCTGGTATGTAAGCTCTTTAGTTAATAGAAAGTATTCCTATAATTTAGTTAGTGGAAAGGGAATGCGGGAAAAAATATATAAGCTGAAATTTTGGCAGAACTTATTGGCTTGGTCATATGTAATAGGAATTTTAGTTATATCCATAGGAGTTCCATACTTTTCTATCTTAGCTGCATCTATTATGAAGCTTAGAAGTGGAGGACTTTCCATAAGTAATTTTACCTTTGAGTATTATACAAAACTTTTAAGTTTTGGCTCTCAAGGTATGGAAGCCCTTTTAAATACTCTTGTTTTGTCTATTGCAGCGACTTGCATTTGTGCTATTTTAGGGACAGTTCTTGCGATTTCTATTAATAAGTCTAAAAAGCTTTCAGAAAAAATAATAGACTTATTTACCATTCTTCCAAATACAATACCTGGAATAGTCATGGTAGTCGGATTAATATTATTTTGGAATGCCTCTTGGATGGCAATACCTATTTATAACACTTATGGAATGGTGATATTGACCTATGTAGTATTATTCCTTCCATATACAGTTCAATATGTTAAAGCGAGTTATGTACAGCTTGATGAGAGTCTGTTTAATGCAGGAAAAGTATTAGGAGGTAGTAGAATTTATGTTTTAAGGAGAATTACTGCGCCCTTATTGATACCAGGAATTCTAGCGGGCTGGATGATGACATTCATGATTTCAATTAGGGAATTAGTGGCACCTTTAATGATATTGCCTCCTTCAATGGCTACAGCCTCAACTTATATATATGCACAGTTTGAGCAGGGAAACCTATCTTTGGGAATGGCTATGGCTGTGATCTGTGTCATAATCACCTTAATCATGTTAATAGCAATAAATAAGGTAAGCTACATGCTAAAGCTTGGAGGAACAATTTAATGAAATTAGGAATAAAAGAAGCAGAAGAAATTTTAAGAGAAGCTGAAGGATTAAATCCTGGGTCATGGATAGAACATTCGAAAAATGTTGCGCTAGCTGCAAGATTAATAGCAGATAAAGACCAGGTGCTAAATAGTGAAAAAGCTTATATATTAGGATTATTACATGATATAGGAAGACGGAAATGCATAAGTGGGATGGAGCACGTGTTACATGGTCATGCTTTTATGAAGGAAAAGGGTCATGAAGAGATTGCAAGAATTTGCATGACGCATACATTTCCGTATAAAGATGTGAATGCAATTTATGGTGATTGGGGTTACCAAAGGGAAGAAGCAGAAATCGTAGAAAAATATATTAAAGGTATTGAATATGATGATTATGATCTTCTAATACAATTATGTGATTCACTTTCGATGCCTGCTGGGTTTGTATTAATTGAAAAAAGATTTGTGAATACTGCTTTGAGATCTGGAATTAATAATTTGATTGTATATAAATGGAGTGCGGTTATGGATATAAAAAAATATTTTGAAGATGAAATTGGATGCTCAATTTATAAGCTGCTTCCTAATATAGTCCAAAATACATTTGAGACTTTTTAAAGTAAACTATAATAAGAAATAGAGATAGTATATAAAAACTAAGACTATCTCTATTTGTGGTTGAGGAGTTTTCCATATTCTATCATTGACAAAATATAGGGAAAATATGCAATAATGGAAATACAAGTTTTATATTTATGGGAGATGCTGAAGATATAAGTGAAAGTGAAATACTTAAAAAAACAGCTTGATATTCAAGCCGATGTTTTGAAAGTGGGCATCACGGCAGTAGTTCCTCAACTACAAAGGCATTTTTAGATAAGGTAAATCCAAAGTATGCTGTAATAAGCTGTGGGAAAGCAAATGACTATGGACATCCTCACAAGGAAACTTTAGATAAACTTAATGCAAAAAATATTAACGTATTTAGAACTGATTTGGAAGGAACAATAGTAGTAACTTCAAATGGTAAGGATATAAAGTTTAATGTCAATCCAGTAGAAAAAAATTCAGATGTACTAGGAAGCCAAGATAAAAAAACTATTAAAAAAGAAAATTAAGCAATATAAATGTAGCAAGGCAAGAACGGCTAAAGATAGAATTTTTAGCCGTTTCTTTACGTGAAAAATATGTAAAATTATAGATTCATCATACCATTAAGAATAAACTGTAAGTTTAATAATAATTTTAACAATATGACTTTATGTTGAATTTTATGTCACAATTTGCTAGTATGAGTATATACTTCAAAATAATTTTATGTAAATATTAATTAACATTCAATTATCATTTATACGGTGTGTGTATAAATTAATATTTTTTATATAAGCTTTTAAGGGGGAAACTACTTGCTTGATTTTGATCTAGAAATTGAAAAGATGCAGCCAATCAATATAAAAAATTTTGAATTTACTTCATATAAAATAGATGAAAAGATTAAAAAGTCTATTATTTTATATAATACGGCAATTGGAGAGATGAAAAAAAATAAGTTAAATTTAGCAATAGATGATTTGAAAAAAGCTTTATCATATAATAAAAGTTTTTTTGAAGCAAGCAAATTTATTGGATTATGTTATATTAATATTGGAGAATACAGAAAGGCTAAAAAGATATTTAAAAAGTTAGCTAAAAATGAGATGTTTAAAGAGCTAGCAAAAGAATACCTAGAGAATATAGAATTTAAACAAATTGTATCTAAAACTTCAGGAGATATAGTAGAAGTTAATCATATCTATAATGAAGCAATTAATAAAAAGAGCACACCAATAAAAGGTATCATTCTTGCATTATCAATTATTGTGATTGCTATAGCAGGAGTTTATATTGATTATTTTAATCCATTAAATATTAAAGAAGCTTTAGGAAAATTTCAATATGGAAATGAAGCAATCTCTTCTGATGAAAAAGATAATGAAAACTTAGATGAAAATAATAGTTCACCTGAATCAGAAAAAAAAGATTCTACTTATGAAAAAAATGAAATCCCTACAAAAGATTTGGATAGTACAAAGTCTAATGTAAATGGTAATAAGGATGAAAATAACACTATCAATATGATAAGTGAAGCGGAGACATATTTTAATGACGGAGATTATGAAAAATCAGCTAATATATTAATAAGCATTAGAAATATGAATTTAGATAATGAAACAAAATTAAAGTTTGATAGATTATGGCAGGATATAAGTACTAGTAAGGTATGGAGTATATATAATGATGGAAATCAACTATATAAGAAAGGGAATTATGAGGAGGCATTACCTAAAATTAAAATAGCTTCTGAAATCAATCCTGATTTAGATATTATACCTTGGGCCACTTTCCAAGTGGGAATGTGTTATAAGGAAACTAAAGATTATGGGAATGCTCTTATATATTTTCATAAAGTAATAGATAACTATCCTAAATCAACATATGTTTCAAATGCTAAAATGATGATAAGTCAAATAGGGAATTAGATTAATTGTAAATGAACAATAAGTAGAAGAGACAGCAGATAAATGCTGTCTCTTCTGCTTATGGCATAATATTAATAATTGATTTTATAGTCAGTTAATGGTAAAAATAGTATAAGATATAAATTTAAGATAAGGATTATAATAAAAATCTTTAAATTGAAAATATATGAAGAAGGGAACTTTATTATGAATCAAAAAGAAAGAATGTTATCGGGACTTCCATATAAAGCATGGTTAGATGGATTGATAGAAGAACGAATGGAAAATAAGCAGAAGATATATGAGTTTAACTTGTGCAGACCAAATGAAAAAGAAAAAATAGAAAAGTTGACAAGAGAAATTTTATATAAGGTGGGGTCTAATGTTAATATTGAAGCACCATTTCACTGTGATTATGGTAAAAATATTCAAATTGGAGACAATTTCTTTGCAAACTATAACTGCACTATTTTAGATGTGGGGAAGGTAATCATAGGAGATAATGTGCAATTTGCACCTAATGTAGCATTATATACTGCAGGACATCCAATTCATCCTGACTCAAGAAATTCTGGATACGAGTATGGAATAAGTATAACTATTGGTAATAATGTTTGGCTTGGAGGAAATGTTATAGTTAATCCAGGAGTGCATATTGGTAATAATGTAGTTATTGGTTCAGGAAGTGTAGTTACTAAAGATATACCTGACAACATGATTGCAGCTGGCAATCCATGCAAAATTATTCGTGAAATTACAGAAGAAGACCGGAAATATTACTATAAAAATAATATTTTTGATGTTGACGATTACAAATAGTTAAATAAACTCCAATATTATTTTTGTATATTTATTTGTTTTTTAGAAAGTATAATATAAACGAAGTAAGAAATAGTATAAATATTGTAGGAGTATTAATTATGGATAGCTATTTAATGGATACTAATGTAGTAATATACCTTTGGAAGTATTGCCCAAGCATGATTAACAAATTGATACAAGATACTAAGATTAAAATATTAGAGGAAGTTAGTCAAGAATTGGCTTTAAAAGAAATACAAGAATATAATGGACAACGTGTATTGTCAGAAAGATTCTGCAAGTTGTTGCCTTTGATTATAAAGGTAGATAAGAAAGATATTAAAGAATTCTATGTATCGCTAAATATAAAGTATTCTAAAAAGGGAAATGCATATTACAATGATACGGAAAAGCTGTCGGAAAATGATTTAATACTTCTTTATACTTGCAATATATATGATGATCTTATACTTGTAACAGAAGATAAATATTTATTTAATGCTGCAATTCATATTTTTGGGGTGGAAAGGGTAATCAGCATAAGTGCATTGATGAAAAAGTATAATTTTAACGTAAATTTAAGTAAATGATAAAGTCTTTTGATACTGTATATTTGCAGTTTTATAGAAAGATAATTAATTGCTGTTTACTTAAAGCAATTGGAATTATATGTTATAATGTAAATTAAAGGATGAGATGAAAATAAAATATTTATTAGATCTTAAAATAATTATTTTTAGGAAGGTGATCGGTATGAAGGCAGTGCAGCAAAAAGAAATTAACAGTAAAAATAATGAAAGAATCGTGCAGAGTAAAAAGAATAGCAACATGATATTAGCTGCATTTATGATTTTTATTTTGCCTATAATAATCATATTTGTTGGAGTATTTATAGGAGAAAGTATAGGGGAGGCTGTTAATGGGCCAATTATGAGCTTCAAAATTATTGGTGGAGTAGTAGGTCTTATAATAGCCGGAATTATAATAAAGATATTTGACAAATCTTCTAAAATAGATAAAAATGCTGAAAAGATTCATTGGGATGATTTATAAAAGAAACAGGCTGCCTCAAAATTAAGTATAGGGCAGCTGTTTTTTAGAAAACTATATTTTAAATTTTTGAATCATTTCACTAAGTTTTTGCGAAAGTTCAGCCTGACTTTGAGATGATTTTGCAACATCACTTACAGCAACAGTCACTTCATTAACGCTGCTAGAAATTTCTTCAGTACCACTTGCGGATTCTTGAGCTACAGCTGATACATTTTGTACTGCACTACTTACCTGCATGATTAATTCATCTATTTGTTTGGAAGATGAGGCAAAGTTTTTTATAATATCATTCATAAACTCGGAATCTTTTTCATATTGCAGTCCGGTATTCATAAGAAGTTCATAATTAGGCTTTACATTATTAGACATAAATTCAAGAACATCTTGTCCACTTTTCGAAAGTCTTTCGAAAGCTGCTTGGACTTGTGATACCATATTTTGAATGCTACTTACAGCTTCAGAAGATTGCTCGGCGAGTTTTCTAACTTCATCTGCAACAACTGCAAAACCTTTGCCTTGTTCTCCAGCTCTTGCAGCTTCTATAGCTGCATTTAAAGCTAATAGGTTAGTTTGTTCTGCAATACTTCCAATGGAGTCAGCCATAGTCTTAACCTCTTCAACTACTTTGGCGTCTTTTATAGCATTTAAAATATTTGAACGATTTTCTTCATAAATTGAATTACCTTGCTTAATATTTTGTGATGCTTTCATTTTTATATCAATGGCACGATTCTTTATCTCAGTTATAGATGTTATTGCCTTATCAGCTTCTTTAGCTAATATGCTGGTAGTAGAAGTTATTTCCTCGGTTGAGGCAGTTACTTCTTCGGAGGTCGCACTTAGATCTTGAACACCTTTAGATATTTGTTCTGTAGATTCGCTTACTACTTCCATTTTTGAAGAAATTTCTTCAGTGGTAGCGGAAAGTTCTTCACTGGTTGCGCTTATGTCACTTGAGCTATTCATTATTTCCAAAATTAATTTTTGGATATTTTCCTTTGCTGAATTTAGTGCTTTTGAAAGATTTCCTATTTCATCTTTAGTATCAATAGCTATCGATTTAGTTAAATCACCTTGTCCAAGCGCTTCAGCAAATAAGAGGACTTTATTTACCTGCTTAGAAATCATCAATGATATTAATAAACCTAATACAATTGCAAGAACTAAACCTATTATTATTATCAAAGTTATACTAATAAAAGAATTTTTATATGTTAAATTATTTTTATTGTAAGCATCATCTGACTGAGAGACATTATTCTGTATTAATTTATCCATGTCATCATATATTTTTTTTCTTATCTCAGTAATTTTATCAAAATTTGCATCTGCTGCCTCATAATCATTTTTATCGATTAATGATACTATTGTATTTATGTTAGAAGAATATGAATCTCTATTTAATTTTAAGTCCGAAAAGGCAGATTCTTCTGATTTTGAAAGTAGAGAAGTCTCATATTTACTAATTAGGTCATTATTTTCATTAAGTAACTGAGATATCTCTTTTTTTATGCTTTCATTTTGATTATTTTTATTCTGTTGATAAACAAGCTTTAATAAATCTGAACGAATATCTCCGAAATTTAACTTTATGGTATTTAATGCTTTAATTGATTCTAAATTATAATCATGCATGCTGCCAGCATTGGAGTTTATTGTATTCATGTTACGAAGTCCGTTAACTCCAACTAAGCATATCAATAATGCAACTAAGATGAAAGATGATATTAATTTAGGGGCTATTTTTAGATCTTTAAACCATTTCATAAATTTTACTCCTTAAATTCATATTATGTAAGCCTTATTTTAGTAAATATTTATATTGTAATATATGTAAGTTGAATTTGTTTCCACCTCCTTCCAAGTTATAATGGAAAAGTTCATTTTAAGTTAAGAATTATAATGGCATATATTCTCTTTGACAGTTATTTTGATTGAATGTATCATGTATATGGACAATATAAATATTTTGTCTTATTAGATAGCATGTATCTTAAATTTAAATCAATAATTTTAATAAAAAAATCCACATCAAGGAAATCAAACCTAAAAAGTCACAAATTATTATCCTATAATATGCAAAAAAATATCAAATGTTGGAATCCATATACTATTATGCTATAATAAATTAAACAAAATATTTATATTGTCTAATTTTTACGAAGGAGAATATTATTGTGAGAAATGATGATACTAAAATTAAATATTTCACTCAACAAGAGACTAAAAGACTTTTTGACGCTATAGAAAGTTTAAAGAGTATACATATAGTTAGGGATTTGGCAATTTTTAGAGTTGCATATAGATGTGGTTTAAGAGCATCAGAAATTGCATTAATAACATTACAAGATTATAACAAGGCTAAAGGTGAAATATATTGTAAAAGATTAAAGGGCAGTAAAAATAATACAATAAGACTTGATGATAAAACAAAATTTGTATTAGATAAGTATATTGAAGAAAGTAATATAATAGTTGATAATGAATCTATATTTAAAAGTCAAAAAAATAATCCGATTTCCAGGCAGACACTTGATTATTTAATAAAAAAATACTGTGAAATTGCTAATATTGCTGATAAGAGTAAGCATCACTTTCATGCGATTAAACATACTACAGCTGTACATTTAGCAGAATCTGATATGGATATTAAAGAATTACAGTGGTGGCTTGGACATAAATCTGTTACTAATACTGAAATATACTTTCAATTTACTACAAAGCAGCAGGAAAGAATGTATCTAAAGCTTTCTCATAAAAGTGAAATGGTTTAAGTAAAAGTTTACCAATGTAGTATTTATATTAAAAGTTTAAATAGATATTGATGTTTAGGCACATGAAAATAAATAACAGGTCCAAGGTTGCCTTGAATATTTTTCATCA
>NZ_LZZL01000024.1:0-72251 GCF_002006495.1 Clostridium sp. BL-8 | reverse complement strand
CTTTGAGAATAGTGAAAAAGATAATTCGTACCTTTTTGAAGGTTTAAATATAATGCAAGCAGGAGAAAAGTATACTTCTCATATAGGGCAATATCCTGTGATAAATTTATCCTTAAAATCTGCTAAGCAGCCAACTTTTGAATTGGCATTAAAATGTATTAAAGATGAACTTGTAAAAGAATAAATATGATGAGGAATTTAGGCAGGAAGGCTATGAAAATATAATTAAATATGGTATTTCATTTTATAAGAAGGATTGCATAATTAAATTAGGAGAAGAATAACCAGACATAAAAAAATTGATATAATATAAATAAGAAATGCTTAGTGCTAATAGGACTAAGCATCCTTAGAACAAAAGTAGATAGCCCAAATTTTATATTTGGTGTTAGTCACTTTCACAAAGTGATTATTTTGTTTTAGGGCTATTAGATTTTAATTTAAATTTTAAATCTTAGTAAAGGTGCTTATCTTGGTCGGATGGGGCACTTTTTTCTTTGCTTTTAACTTCTATATCAAGGCCAAGTAACTTAACTTCAATTTTTAAATGATATATGAAAAGACTGTGTTTTAATATTAATTTAATTACATAAACTAACGACTTATTAAAGCAAATATTGACATGAATATAGATGGAATTTAAGATAAGTAAAAAGGAAATAATATATTAAAACAAGAATCATTTATGGAGGTAATAAAATGGATGAGAAGTATGTAAAAAGGCCACTTAAAGAATTAAAAGAAAATTTAACAGATATGCAATATAGAGTAACTCAAGAAAATGCTACAGAAGCACCATTTAATAATAAGTACGATAACTTTTTTGAAAAAGGAATATATGTAGATATAACAACCGGAGAGCCTTTGTTTATGTCTACTTATAAGTTTGATTCGGGTTGTGGATGGCCTGCCTTTTCAAAGCCTATTACAAGAAAAGCTATTAAAGAAAAAAAGGATGAGAGTCATGGTATGGTGCGAACAGAGGTAAGAAGTAATATCGGCGATGCTCACTTAGGCCACGTATTTAATGATGGACCAAAAGACGCTGGAGGCTTACGATATTGCATTAATTCAGCATCACTTAAATTCATTCCTATGGATAAAATGAAGGAATTAGGTTATGAAGAATATTTAGATGAACTAGATATTTAAAAAGTTTTTTGGAGATTAATATGAAAAAACATAAAAGGAATTTTGGTGTTCCAAGGCATAAAAGATTAAAAAGAGATTCAAGATTATTGGCAGCTAAAGCTTGGGGAACAGAGTATGATGGAAAGAACTTGGTTAAAGGATATAGTAAACATTTTGCAGTAGATAAATTATGTGCTGTTAAAGAATTAACTTTATTAGGGTATAAAATAGAAGAGGAATATGTAATGCAATTGAAGCAAAGCATTGAGGCACAAAAGAAACTTCTTGAAAAAAGAAAAAAATTAAGAGAAAATAGATTGATTAGCGATATATATGATGATTATGAATATATGTTTTTTGAGCTTGAAGAAGAGGAACAAGAAGAATTTATATTTTAAGTGTAATAATGTGTAAATAATGAGGTAGTTAGAATGAGGAGAAAGCCTAGAGTTAGATATAATTTAAGTGACTTAACAGGACAAAAGAATCCATCAGAGGAAGATATAAATAATATACTTAGAGCAGCAGATGAAATTATTGCATCTGCTGGGAGAACAATGCTGGCAAAAATACTTAAAGGATCTAAAGATAAAAAAGTATTAGAAAATGGACTTGATAAGTGTCCTAGTTATGGATACTATAATAAGTTAACTATTGAAGAAATAACAAAAATAGTGGATTGGATGATTGTAAATGATTATTTAGAGATTTATTATAATGGAAGACTGCCTATGATAATTTTTTCAGAGAAAGTTTGGGAAACATATAAACCATATTATGTGGAAGAATTATATTCATTAATTTTGAGAGTTAATGAAATCGGTACAGAGAATTTAATAGAACGTTTAAAACAGACAAATAGACAAGTTGTTAAGATGTTATTATTAAAAGTAAGAGAAAGTAGGAACATTGGTTTTATAAGATTTTTGATGGAATGGGAAGCAGTTGAGGTGAAAAAAGTAAGAATTATAATAAACCACACTATCTCTAAATTAAAATCTGTTTATAAGTTGTGTTATTAGAGAATGTGAGAAAAGAAAAGAATTAAGGGAAGAAAATTCAAAAGCTAATGCATGTGAAGATTATGAGGATATATTTCAATAGTTTTAGGGAATTAAGCTGCAACTGTCCATTTTACAAATTCATTTTGTATAAAGAGGCTATGGATACAATAGGCAATGTATTGAAGAAGATAAAAAGAGATGTTTAAATTTATATATAATGAAAGAAAACTAAAGGTAATGATATTTGAAGGAGAATAATTTTAATATGAGGAAAGAAGCTAATTTAGAACAATGGAAAGAACTATACGAAGTGACAATAAAAATAAAAGCCTTAAAACCTTGGAAATATTTTTGGGATATGGACATTATAACTATAATATTACCTAATTTAGATGAACCAATATACTGCAGTATTATGGGAAGGGGCGGCGAATTCTATGGTATAGGAACTTATTTTGGTTTTGAAGCTATTGATGGTTTTTACAGAATATCAAGTAGTGATAAATTGCCAGTAGAACAAATGCCTAGATATCAAAATTTATTGATGTGTACTTTTGGAAGCAGAGATGAGTTAATAAAAAAACAATTAGAGATTATAAAGGAGCTAGGTTATAAATTCCGTGGCAAAGATAATTGGATTTATTTTAATTCTCATGAACCGGGATATACTCCATACATATTAGATAGTGAAGAAGTTGTATTGCTTACAGAAGTATTTAAAAACTTATTTATGGCAATTAAGGCGTACATAGAAAATGATCTTAAAGTAGATTTTAATAATGGAGAAACCTTACTTCGCAGATATGATGAAAAAGATAAATTATGGTATAACCACAATGCACCAATGTTAGTTAGTCAAATACAGTATCCAGTTCCTGTTTTACAAGATGAGTTACTTATTACTAAACTTAGTAAAGAGAAATGTAATAATGGAAAAATAGAAATAGATTTATTATATTTAAATACACCAATAAATAATAAAAGTCTTGAAAGACCAATTCTGCCTAGAATGATTGTTTTATCAGATTGCTTAAATGGTTCAATCATAGATTACAGTATATTAAATCAGGAAGATGACGATGCATATGAAATTATAGGTTGCTTAATAAACTATATTACTCAGCTTGGAAGGCCTAAAACTATTTTTGTAAGAGATGAGTACATACAAAGCCTTTTAACTGATTTATGCAAAAAAACTAAGCTTAAGTTAGAGGTAAAAAATAATTTAGATTTTATTGATGAATTTATAGGATCATTTAATAGATTTAGAATCTAAACAATATTATTCAAATATATATTAATTTTAAAGAGCTTCATAAAATACTTCAGATTGCTTTTGATTGGAAGGAATCTCATTTACATAAATTTAATGTTCTTAATGAAAAAGTATTAGATTAATTTAATAAAATAATTGTGTATGGAAAGAATGCTTCTGGTAAATCAAATCTTGGGCTAGCAATATTTGATATAACAACACATTTGACAGATAAAAATGTAACTCCAGGAGTTTATGACTATTATTTAAATGCTGATGGAGAAACGGATTTCACTGAATTTCATTATGTATTTAAATTAGAAAAAGTTATTTAGCATCTATGGAATAGATGCTAAATTTCAAATAGTATCATATTGTACTAATATATATACGCTTTATAAAGAAATGTTTAGTGATGGCATTGATGGATTTGAAGGTAAAGATATACGTTTAATATTAAAAGCTAGGGAAAAAGATCCGGAGAAGAAAAAAATATTAGACGATAGATACACTGATATTCTATTAGTTTTTGATTTAGACCCACATGATCCTCAATATGATCCAAAACATATCAAATTAATGCAGGAATATTTTTCTGATTCTTCAGATATGGGACAATTATATTTAAATTATCCAATGGTCGAAGCTTTTTATCATTTGAATTCTATTCCAGATGATTGTTATTATGATAAAAAAGCTTTTATGACAGAATTAAAAAATAAGCAATATAAATCTCGAGTTCAAAAAGAAACTATGGGAAATACCTACAGTAAATTTGCTAGTAATAAAGATGAATATACTATAGTTATATAATTTATAGTGAAAAGTGTTAGGGAAGTTTAGGCGTTACAATTTTAATAAATGGAAAATTAAATAAATAATTATTTGTATCATAATAAAATAGCAAAGAAAAGAATATGATAAGGTAATATTATAATATAGAGTTCTGAAAAAGTTTATTTCCATAATTGTTATTTGCTCATTATTTCTTATTGGCTGTAAGAATAATAGTATGGCAATTAACTATGAGGGCAAAAGTCAAAGTTGGGATGTATCTTATAAAATTGAAGAAACCGAAAAATCACATGATAGTTATTACACATTTAAATTTATTGGAACGGATAATAACCCAGAAAATGAAATTAAATATTTAATTGATGGACCTAAAGAGGGAGAAGATGGCAAGTTTTCACTTGATAATAAAAATGAGTACACTGTTAAAATGAGAATTACTGGTGGAATACCAAATGCGTCTGATAGAGATATAAGAGTTAAGATAGATTGGAATGGCAAAACCGAAACTGCAATGTTAAAAAGGTCTGAATAAGAACTTTACAATACAATATTTGTATATTGGCATTATAGGTGGACAAGTTAATCTATAATTTGGGGGCTATATTTCAATACTATATTAAAACATAGCCAATTATTAACGTAAAGGATTAAAGACTTTTATAAACTCGTTCAAAATATTCTTCCAATGCCTCTGCACCTAATTTAGGATTAAAATTCAAATCCTTTTTTGATGTAGTAATATCATAATGTCTGTTTATTCCACCATAATATAATTCTACCTGACTTCTAAGCAGCAAAGGTTGAGTATTAGTTTTTTTAGCTTCAGCTTCTAATTTGTCAGCTAAATTTAATACTTGCTCTTTAGTATATTTTTGTGGTGTTTCAAGATTTGGAACAAATTTTTTTGCAATTTCTATAATCTCATCTAAAGTTACTGGTTCTTCATTAGCTAAAATATATCTTGTTCCTTTTTTACCTTTTTCTGCTGCTTCAATCATTCCTTGTGCAACATCACTTACATCTATTGGTGTCATTTCAGTTATATAATTTATTTTCATCTTTCCTAAAAGAACACTATCAAAGCCCATCATTGTAGGAGTTTTCTTTAAAAATTCTCCACCAATCATTGCTCCAGGAAGAACGCTAACCATATCCAAATCATATTTTTTTGCTAACTCCCAGGCTTTCTTCTCTGATTCTTTCTTTGAAACAAAGTATGCACTTCCATGACCATTTTTAAGCCATGTAGTTTCATCAATTTTACCTTTTGAGTTAACCTCGTCTAAAGACAATGCTGCTACAGAACTTACATATACTATTTTTCTTAAATTTGCTTCTCTCGCTGCTTCTATTATGTTTTCAGTTCCATCAATATTAGGGATAATTATCTCTTTTTCTGGATCCTGGGCCCAATGTTTAAATACAGCAGCTACCTGATATAATGTATCTACTCCTTCTAATGCCTTGCGAAGTGAATCTTTGTCCATTAAGTCAGCATAAACTACTTCACAATCAAGACCTTCAAATGGTTCTTTGTCCTCTAAATTACGTACACCTGCTCTAACATTTTCTCCTTTCTTTAATAATTGCCTTACCAAATTGTTGCCTAAATGTCCATTTGCACCTGTTACTAAAGAAATTTTTTTCATACTTATAATCCTCCTTGTATAATTGAATTTATAAATCATATTAGCAGTAAAAGTTCCAGTTGTAATTGACCTATGTCAATTACAACAAAAAAACACCAAATATTTTTATTTGATGTTTTCTATGTAAATTTATTCTATTTTCATACTTCTTTTAATTCTGGAGAGTGAACTTGCTCTAATACCAATATAGGAAGCAATATGAGCTTGGCTTATTCTATCTTCTATAACGCTATACTCACTTTTAAACTCTATATACCTATCCAATGCACTTTTCGTAAGCAAGCCCCGTGTATGTCTTTCTGCATCAGCAAGGGCTTTCTGACTATATTTATTGATTATGGCTGTCATTTCAGTGCCTTTTTTCACTCCTTCAATTATGGAACTATAAGGTATGATTACACAAATACTCTCTTCAAGGCTCTCTACACTAAAGCTAGCTTCTCCAGGTTTTCTGAGGCCTTCACTACAAGCAAATTCTCTTTCGATTGCAAAGCATTTTGTAACATCATTTCCCAAACTATCTATATAATATCCTCTCATGATTCCTTGATGGACATAGTAGAGTGAAGATGGTATTTCGCCTTGGATAAGAACATTCGTATCCTTTAAAACTCTCTTTACAGTCGATGTTGAATTAAGTATGTTTTTCAAATCTTCTCCAAAGGATAAATTCAATCCTAATTCAAGATAATCGCTTGGCTTATCAAACATAATACGTCACCTCTACAAATATATATGGTATATAACTGCTATAAATTATACCTTATATTAGTGTAGTAGGTCAAAATATGGCTTTATCAAACTGCAATACTAAGTCAAATTAATGCTATGAATGTTAAAATTGATGGTGTGGAAGGTCATTATCTAGATTAAAAATATTTTTTTAGTTCAGCAAAAGTAAGTTCACTTTTAGTCCTTTTACTGCTCATTAATGGTACAAAACTTAGTGTCATAATATCTTGCTGAGATAATTCTATATTATTCCTTACTTTATGTTCTATAATTTGTAATTTTTCATCCCCATCAAGATTGTTATATAATATGATTGTATATCATATTTAATTGATCCACAATTCAGATAAGTTACTACATCAGCAATATCAGAAGAATATATACTACTATGGTATTTATATTCATTTTACTTTGTTGAAAAATATATTTTTATGGTAAAATATATCCATAAAGAAAGTCTATTATTGTTAGGTGAATTTAATAAGTGACATATTAACATAATACTAATTATTAATTTGATACAAGATAGGAGACAAATATGCTTGAAGTTATAAAAAGTGAATATGGAAAATATATTATGGAGTTTGAGTTCGATTACTTTGGGGATTATCAAAACTTTGATATAGTTATAATAAATGCAAAAATTAAACTTTATGAAAAAGGTCTTTTAATTTTAGCAGAATTGAGTCAAGAAAGTATTTTTATTGAATGGGATAGAATAACAAAAATAACTTTTACGAAAAATAAAAAAACATTGATAAATATTACAACAGATAAAGGAATTATAAAGTTAAAAAAAGAAAAGCAAGAAACGGATGTAAGTGAATTTAAAAATTTATTGAGAAATATGGTTAACAATATTAAAATTGAATATATGAAATTAGATTCAAATAATATAGATTTATTGGATATGAAAATACAAGAAAAGAATATTTTAAATAGGGAAAAACGAGTTGAAGATTTTATAGAAAATTATAAATACAAAAGTGATGAAGAGATAGATGAATGTTGGTGTAATCACCTTAAAGAGAACCTTCAGTTTCCATTTGAAGCTGAAATTATAGAAGACTCTGGTCCTCTAGATATAGGAGATATCATTAAAATTATTTCAATAGAAGGTGTGTTTGATTTAGATGGAATAGTTGTTAAGGCAAGAAAAGGTAGAAAACAATATGCATTTCCTTTATGTTTGCTGGAATTAGTAGAAAAGAATAGCAATAACTACGAATTAGTTGAAGATTACAATTATTGGTTTTGTAACAGATAAATGAGAAATATTTTTTAAGTTCATCAAGTGAATTTATGTCAAATATTTCTGTGCCGATAACTTCTATTACATCTTGAGGTAGCGCCATTATTTTCTTTTTATATTCATCGGGCACTATCTTAAATCTTTTCTTTGAAATATCGTCACCAAACTTGTCCGATAACTAAGTGCCACTAATTTCCACCATCTTTGAATGGTAGAAATAAGTAGCACTAAGTTCCTGGATAAGTTCAACTAGGATTCAAGTAAACTTGAATCAAGTTTCACTTTATCAAATAAAGCATAAAGCAACATTAAACAATTATTTTTATCATTGGTATTTATATTCATTTTACTTTTATAATATAAGGATGCATCATAATATAAGAATCTTGATATATCATCTTTCTTCATGGTTGTTTGAAACTCGACTAGAAGAATTTTTATTAAATGAAAATAATATTCATAAGATATGGAAAGAACTTACTCCATTTGAGAGGGAATACATTGAGGAATTCTTAAGATATGATGAGTTGCCAAGTTATGAAAAAGTTGAATATTTACATGAAAAATATGGTATAAAAAAAGAAAGATTTAAAAAACCATGGGAAATAGAATCTAAGATAAAGTTGATTTTTCAGCTGGAGGCTGTACCTTACCCAATAAAAAAAATATTAGAAAAGTATTTACCTTAAAATGATAAATAAAAGTTTCCTTATTAATCAAGTTGGAAGTATTAGCCATTATAGTGAAAAACATAATATGTATCTTGAGCCTTGGTGTGATTGGAAAGAGATAGAGGGGCGGGCGCTTTGTTGAAGTTGTTCTGCAAGAATACCTGTCAGTTATGGGGATTGTTGATACTATTTTTATGAAGCAAAAGGTGGCTGTTCAGATTATGATTATCTTCCATTTTTTAAAGTTGAATATTTTAGGATAACACCTTTAGGTAAATATGTTTTAGGTGTGACAGATACAAGTATGTGATTAAGAGAAGAAGGTCATATTTTTAGGGCTTATAAAAATAGGCTCTTATTTTTTATTGTAAAATCTGCTTTTATGGTAAAATATATCCATAGAAAAAATTTATGTATTGTTAGGTAGCCTTAAAAAGGGGGTGGAGTGTTAACTGATTTTATTTAGATATTAAAAGATGTGAAGAAGGGAAATGACAATATAATTGAACTTCACGATAAATTATACAGTGGAATTTTAGAGAGTTTTTTATTTAGGAAAGTAACATATTGTCCGCACTTAACTGTCGGTAGATTAAATCAAGAGATTGAGTTTTATAAAGCTCTTGATGAATTAAGAAATTTAAACGAAAGTTTCGAAATAATAATTGATAAAATATATATTGAAAATATTGATTCTATGGAACATTCTACAATTGAATTCTCATTTGATTTAGAATAAGCTTTCAATATAAGGAAAGTTATAATTGATACTTTCTTTCAAGGACAAGGTATTGGAAGCGCTTTAATAAAGGATTGCCTTGAATATGCTAAAGAGCATAATGTCAGAAAAATATTTCTATGGGTGTTAGAAAAAAATTATAATGCAAGGAAAGTCTATGAAAAATTTGGATTTAAAGCAGATGATGTCACTAAATTTGAAGATGGTACTACAGAGCTACTTTTAAGATATAAATTAGAAATGTAAATAGCAATTTAAGAATGAGTAATGAAAATAGTGATTTTGAATAATCAGTAGTATAAATAATAGAAAATAAGGGGGAGAATATTTATGGTAAATATGTTATTTAGTTTATATAATTTTCACGAGAGTTGGGCAAAAGATTTAGTATCCAAATACATAAATTCTAATGACAAAGTTTTAATAGTTCCATTTTCATTTGATGACAATATATGTGATGATAATGGTTGGTGTAATGCATATAGTAAGAATAATGGCAGATATTATGAAAGTATTATAGCGCCATTTTTGAATTATGGAATTAAAGAAGAAAATATAAATTGGATAAATTATTTTAAAGATACAACGGAAAATGCAAAAATTAAAATAAAGAATAGCAATATAATATTTTTTACTGGTGGTTTGCCAGATGAAATGATGATACGTTTAAAAGAGTTCAATTTAATTGATGATATTGAAAATTTTAAAGGTGTTATTATTGGAAGCAGCGCAGGTGCAATGATTCAAATATCAGAATATCACATTACTCCAGATGAAGATTATAATATATTTACATACAATACAGGACTAAATTTTATTAAGGATTTTGATATTGAAGTTCACTATGAAGAAGCTGAAATTCAGAATAAATATATTAATAAGGTATTAAGAGAAAAAAGAGAGAAAGTATATGCAATTACAAATACTGGAGGAATAATTGTTGATAATGAAAAAATAGTCCTATTAGGAAAGGTTAAAACGTTTAGTAAGCAGTAATACAGAATATATACAAACACTACTTTTGGCAGCACTGGATTTTAAATTAGGAGCTCTTTGGATTTGTGACATATTTAATTGTGACAGAGAAATATGTTCATGGATAAATCGTAAGGATGAATTTGTAGCAGCAGTAGCAATTGGATATCCAAATCAATCACCATATCCACGACCAAGAAAGTTAACATATGAAGTTACAAAATGGAGATAAATTTTATAGGATAGAACTTAGAGGAATTAGCTGGGGGTATTGTGGATTTGATCAGTTTTATAGATAGTCTGGATTATAGTTAAAGGTATAAAAAATACATATAGGAGAATGTAAATGTATAATAAGAAGTTTTGGGATAATATTTATAAAAATATAATAGTACACCACTTTACAAGTAATTAAATTTCCATGAAATACAATGAACCAAATGCCGACTTCTTGCACAAAATAATCATAGTTCCAATACGATTCTTTAACAAGGACGGTGTTTGGTTCTATGAATAGTATTGGCAGTAATTCAACAATTAATACATTAAAGAAGTATTTAAATGCATATAAAAGTATTTTTTATAAACGAAGTTTTGAAAACTTTCAGATACTTATTTTTTCAATTTTCTATATGCAGGAAGTAAAATCTATAAAGCTAATTTATGATAAATTTATAAAGAAGTATTGGAACGTATGCGTAGCAATAGCAATTCCTATACTGCATAATCACAAAATCAAATATATCAAATTTCCTATACAGTACAGGATTTATGATAAATCTAGAACAAAACTTGAATTAGCATCTGAAATGATATTATCCGTTGCCCCTGCGTTAGCAGAATATCAAGTTATCGTCACATGTGATTCGTGGTATACCAAAAAGCCATTTATAAGTGAAATCGAAAAATTTTCAAACATACATATTATAGGAGCTCTACGCTCAGATACAGCAATGTTTGAAGTAAATTTTGAAAAACATACTGGTAAAAAAGGATGTCCAAGAAAAAAAGGAAATAAAATTAATTATAGGAATCTCAAATACACTAAAGAAGGTAAATTTTTCATAGCATATACAAAAGCCAAAATTAATTTGACCAATAAGAATGTCTGTATAACTGTTACCACCACGGATATAGAAAATTTCAAATCTGTAAGGATTTATATGAGTACTATAAATCCTAATAAAATTAGAAGTTTTGATAACGTACCTTCTGAAGATAAACCAGAACTTGATAAAAGTATTTATAACATTTATAAAATTCGTTGGAATATTGAAGTTATATTTTATCAACAGAAAACTTTTTGTTCATTTAGTAATTATATGGTAAGAAGTAAATGTGCCATAGAAAAGTACGTCAATTTGCTAGGGGTAGCCTATAGCATGTGCATCATGTTACCATTTATTACTGATAAGTTTTCATATTATAAACTTCAAAGTCCACAGGAGTTAAAATATTATCTATCTGAATGTATTATTAAAGAATTATTTTTTGATAAGTTGTTAGAAACACTACAATCTGTAAAAAATATAATTACATTTAAGGATGTTATTAATTGCTTTGCTTCGCAAGACGAAGTTAGATAAATTATTGTAAAGTGGTGTCAAAATAAAAGACTTGAAAAATAGAGTGCCAATGTATGTATGACATGTGTGATATTTTGTAAATTATTGTATACTAATGTAATAATATCTTAATGAGAATATGGAGGAAATTAATATGAGTGAATGGATAGATAATGTTCTTGCTTCAGCGGTAAAGGGCGAATATCCAACTACATTAGCAAGAATGAAAAGTGGGGTTGTATTTATAAGGGATTGGCAGTTTCTTTCTGGTTATTGCATACTTGTTGCTTATCCCAGAATTAATAGTTTAAATGATTTGAATTTTGAGGAAAGAGCATGTTTCCTAAATGATATGACATTAATAGGCGATGCCATTAAGGCTGTCTGTAATCCAATAAGAATAAATTATGAGATTTTAGGAAATAAAGACAATTATCTACATGCACATATTTATCCACGCTATGAATGGGAAGAAGAAGCAATAAGAAAAGACACGATATATAGATATTCTAAAGAAATTTGGACTGATAAGAAATATTATTATACAGAAGAAAAGCATGGTATTTTGAAAAAACAATTAACAGAAAATTTAATAGAATTAATGAAGCAAAATTATAAATAATCTTGCTTGATAATATTCGTATATTGAGTATTATAGGTGGACAATCCCACCTATAATTTTTAAGGCTATATTTCAACATTATATTAAACATAGCCAAATAAAAAAGAGAGAATTGAACAAGAAACTATGCTTGATTTGATAAAGTAATGTAAGTTTATAAAAAATATGTTTTAATTTGGTAGATATGATATAATTAAATTAATTATGTATGACAAAATTGAGAGGATTAATATGGGAGAGAAGATTAAAAAAATAATTAAAATACGATATATATTAGCAATATTAATTTTGGTATGTGTATTTTTCATTGCATTTAATTATGCTAAAGATACTGCAGCGACTAAAGAGATTACATATAATGAGTTCATAAATTTACTGGAGAAAAATCAAGTATCTAAAGTTGTAATTGAAAATGAAAATTTAATAATAACTCCAAGTGAAAATAATGAAGAATATAAAGGGAAAACTTTGTTTACAGCAAATATAAATGATAGAAATTTGATATCAAAACTTAAAGAAGCAAATGTGAAATTGGAATGGAAAAATACAAAAGATAATTTAATTAATATTATTTCTTTTTCGTGGATTATTCCATTGGTAATTATATTTTTTATTTGGAAATATATAAAACTAAAAAAGGAAAATAAATATTTGTTAGCTCAAATAAAAGAATTAACAGAAAAGAAAGATAATAATATTATTAATGATGAAAAGAGTGAGAACCAATGAAAACATATAATAAATTAGTAAGAGATAAGATTCCAGAAATAATAAAAGCAGATGGACGTGAATGTAATACTGCAATTGTAGCTGGAGATGAAAAGTACAAGCTTTTAGAAACTAAATTGCAAGAAGAAGTTAATGAATTTTTAGAGGATAAAAATTTAGAGGAATTGGCTGATGTAATGGAGGTTTTATTTGGACTTGCGGAAAGCTTAGGTTATAGTGAAGAGGAGCTTTTGAAGGCTAGAGATAAGAAGAGAGAGGAACGTGGAGGATTTAAGGAAGGGATTGTACTTAAATTTGTGAAGTAAATAATTGGATTAAAATGTAGGGAGATTGTATTAAAATGGGTGAGGCTGAATGGATAAAATATTTATTCCACAAGAAACAAGAATATTACCAAAGGAAATATGTCAGGTACCATATAGTAATGAAGTGAATTATTCTGCTTTTGCAGGAGTATTAAATGACAAATCTGCTAGTTACAAAATGTATTGGTTATTAGCTATACTAAAGGAAGTAGCTTCTGATGAGAAAGAAATTGAGTTTAGAGCATTAATAAGCAGGATGGTGGTTAAATCTTGGTATCCTATTTTAAAATGTAAACTTAGTTTTGGATTATGTGATAATTTAGCAAACGTAGTTGAGTATATTTCTGATACTTATAATGTTGGAAGTAACTATACTGAAGATAAGCTTTTTGAATTTATATATGAGTCGGAAGATAAAAAATTAAATAAAATGTTAAAGGATTTAACTTATAATGTACCGTACAGATTTTTAGCACCTTTTTTTAAAGGAAAGCTCAAGGGCAGAAAAGTTGAAAAGCAGATTGAAGAATTATCAAGACAGGATAATGAGTGTGTTTATGAAATATATCAAAATGAGAAAAATGAAAATTGCATTAGAATAAGAGATAACTGGTGTAATTATTTAAAATATAACAGAAAAATTATTGAAGGCTGGGCATACTATGAACTTGCATGCTTTCTACAAAAGCGAAATCCAAATGTTCCTGGAATAGCAATGAAACTAGCACCTCCACAAAATAGAAATAGCATAAAAACCCAAACAAAAATATGGGAAAATGTCATAGAAAGAAAACACATAAAAGATTTATATACGGGCTTAGCATTCACAGAAGAGAATTATAAGGAATATGGAGTTTTGAGCATAGATCATTTCATACCTTGGAGTTTTGTCCTTCACGATCAGATGTGGAATTTGGTACCTACTTTTAAGAATATTAATAGTAAGAAAAGCGATAATTTGCTTCATTATGATACATATATTGATAGATTTTGTGAAATGCAGTATGAAGCATTTTGTTTCGTAGTTGATGAAGATAGGAAAAATCAGATTGAGGAATATGGACAAGTACTGAAGGCTGATAATCTTAAGAAGTTTAAGCAGGAAAATAAGGAAGAGGAATTTGTTAAGAGGATGAAACAGGAGATTGGACCGGTTTATGGAGTGGCGGTAAATCAAGGGTTTGGAGTTTTGGAGAAGTTTGTTATATAAGTTGGTTCCTGGTGGAATTTATGAAAGGACTATTAAAAATGATACTTACAAAGTAGTTATTGAAACTTATAAGAAACATGTTAAACAAGTTGTTACTGCATATATTACAGGGAAAGAAGGCTTTACAGTAAAGCATGTGCTGTGTGTATGATTAAGATACATTTATAGATTATGAAGATATAGAAAAAGAATTTGAAGATGACAAGGAGTATTTTTATGAATCATTTAATATAGCTGAGTAATGAATTAATAGAAGTAGAGACAACTGGATGAAGAATTAAAAAAATTCTATAATTTAAGAATATAGGAACTCTTAAATAGGTAATACTTCTTTAATGGGATATATACTTTTTAGCGTTGTTGAAATGCTGCTCAGAATATGTTTACAGTATTGTTACATAGGTAAAGAAAAGCAATAGAAATAATAGATGTTTATGCTACAATATAACTATAATGTATATTACAAGAAGTTAATTTAGAATTCATAATAAAAATATGAGGGGAAACTTGAAATTTATATGGATAAGATTTTAGATAAGATACCAAATAGAATATTAAATAATCTAGAAGTTCATGAAATGATAGATTATTTAAATGAAACACTAAAAGGTTTAGATGTTGTTGTTTTAGAAAGAATAAATAATTCTGAAAAAGATGCCTTCATTGTTGAACCAAAGGAAATATACGAAGAAAATTTGAGAAGAGAAAAAAATGATGAAAAAATCATCAGAGAAAAGAACGTAATAACATGTTGGGAATACATGAATTCCATTACGATAACTATAAAGCCAAATTTACAGCCTAAAAAGTTTTTTAGTAAATCACAGTTAGAAGAAGAAAAAGTACATGAGCTGATTATTAAAAAATACAATAACTTGCTGGATAAGAATGGTTTGTATGTAAAAATACACAATTCAGAAATTTTAATAGAGAAAGAACCCCAAAGTGAAGAAAGAGAGGTGGAATTAAATATGAATGGAAACAAAAACTTAATATTATAGGGACCACCTGGAACAGGAAAGACTTTCAACATAGTAAATAAAGCATTAGAAATAATTAATCCCAGAAGATATAGAGAGATGATGGAAGACAATTGCAGCAGAGAAGAATTAAGCAATGAATTTAACAAATTGCTTGAAATAGGCCAAATTTCATTTTGTACTTTTCATCAGTCATATTCATATGAAGATTTTGTTGAAGGATTACGAAGTGATGAGGAAGGGAACGGATTTGTTCCAAAGGATGGAATCTTTAAGCAAATCTGCAAAACTGCATCTGAAAAAATTGAAAAACGTGGTTCAAAATATGAATTTGATGAAGAGAATATCAATTTTTATAAAATGTCACTAGGAAGCAAAGATGGGGATTACGATATATATAAATATTGCATAGAAAATGACTGCATAGCCTTAGGCAAAGGGGGAGATGTAGACTATAAAAACTGCAGTAATAAAGAAGAGATAAAAAATGAATATTTAAAACAATATCCATCAGCTAAGAGTGATGAGTTTGACATAGATGCTATGAACAGGTTTAAGCTTTGGATGGAAAAAGATGATATTGTGATAATATCATATGGAAATCTAAAAGCTAGAGCTATAGGAAAAGTAACAGGAGATTACTTTTATGATCCTAATACAGAAATTTCTTATAGTCATTTTAGAAAGGTTGAATGGCTATATGTAAGCGATGGAATAGATGTAAAAAGAATATTAAATGAGAAGAAATTTTCTCAACAATCAATATATAAATTTTATAAAAAAGATTTAAATATTGAAAATATAAAGGAACTTATTTCAGCAACAGAAATAGACAATGAAGAAAAGAAATATGTTTTGATAATAGATGAAATTAATAGAGGTAACATTTCTAAGATTTTTGGTGAACTGATTACTTTGATCGAAGAAGATAAGAGATTAGGTGAGAAAAATCAAATAAAGGTTACATTGCCTTATTCAAATGAGCCTTTTTGGGTTCCAAGCAATCTATATATTATAGGAACAATGAACACAGCAGATAGATCTATAGCGCTTTTAGATACAGCCCTAAGAAGAAGATTTGAATTTATTGAATATATGCCAAATCCAGAATTATTAAGTGAAAATGTTGATGGAATTAATCTTAGAGAACTTTTAAAAGTTATAAATAAAAGAATAGAGTTTTTGTTTGATAGAGATCACACAATTGGACATGCTTTCTTTATAAAAGATAATTTGAGCTTTGATGGAATTGTTGAAATTATGAACAAGAAGGTCATTCCACTACTTCAAGAATATTTCTATGGAGATTTTGAAAAAATAGAACTTATTTTAGGGGGAGCAGGAAAGCCAGGAGATAATAACTACTTCATATCAAAAGAAGAAGTAAATCCAGGAATGTTATTCAACAAGAAAAACATTTCAAATGAATATCCTTCACAATATAAATATACAATTGTAGAAAATCCAACCAAGGATGCATTTATCAATTTGTATAGTGATGTTGAGATAGAGGATTAGTATTATGAAACATATTACTCTTTATGAATCCTATGATAATTTAGTAATTAGTGAAAATCGTGAGTTGAATACAATAACTAATAAAGAAGCAGACGAACTTTTTAGGTATGTTGAAAAAAATAAACTAGGTAAAGATAACTTTGTTTGGGGAAGAAATAATATAACATTTATAAACTATGTTGGTTATATAAAATTATCTAACTTTTCTATAGAGATACTGCCTAAAATTAATCTTAATGAAAATAATTATGAAGAAGGAAGAAAGTCATTAATTAATATGCTTCAAAAGTGTGGAATAATAAAAGTTAATTATTCAAAGATAGGGCTTTTAAATATGTATAAAATGAATTTAAACGAGATTTTTGCATACCTTTTTGCTAAAACATTACAAGATGAGTTAGCTAAAGGACCATATCTTGAATATGTTTATTTTGAAGATAATATAACAGCATTAAAAGGAAAGCTATTAGTACAAAAGCATATTAACAATATAGCTGCACATAGCAGCAGAGCAGCTTGTAGGTTTGAAGAATTTTCTAAAGATAATGTTCTAAATCAAATATTCAATTACTGCATATTAAAATTACTTACTAATGTAAAAAATAACGATACAATAAAAAGTTTACGTCATTCCATGGCTAATTTGGCCGATGTATCAAATATACAAATTTGTAGCAACGAAATACTTAATTATAAATTTAATAGACTTAATAATAGATTTAAAGAAACTTTTATATTGGCTAAAATGCTGATTAATGGGTATTCTTCTCTTGGAAGTAATGGTACAAATGAGTCGTTCTCAATATTATTTAAGATGAATGAAGTTTTTGAAAAGTATATATGCAATCTTTTAATCAATAATATTGAAGATGGTATTGTTTATCCTCAGCATAGCAAATATAAGCTTATGATTAAAGAAGATAATAATAGAAGTATTTTTCAATTAAAACCTGATATTGTAGTAGAAAAAGATGGAATGGAAAAAATAATTATTGATACAAAATGGAAAAGAATAGACAGTAGTTACAATAGACATGGAGTAAAAAGAGAAGATCTTTATCAAATGTATGCATATTTAACAAGATATAAGGATGCTGAAACTGTAATTTTATTATATCCATATAATGCTTCAATAAATATTGAAGATAGAAAATACCTTGAGTCTTGGTATTTAGATGACATGCCCGATAAAAAGATCAGAGTATATACTGTTGATTTATCTGAAGAAAGTAAAACTATTTATGAATTGAAAAAGATATTGGAATTGAATAGAAAAAGTAGTTAAATGTATTTTGAGAGCTTATGTTACAGTAAGTTCTTATTTTTATACAAAAATGTTAAAAGTATACTGGAAATTATGATAAAATGTACATAAGTGAGATTAAACTTCACTCTACTATGATATCTTTAAAGGAGAATATTATTTATGAAGCAGAATTTTTGTGAAAATGCTATTAATACATTTATATCAATAAATAACTCAAATGTTCAAGGAAGGACAGAACTCGCAGATAAATTTGGAGTTACTGAGAGAACTATAAGTAGTTATATTAAATATTTAAATGATGAACTGAATACTTGCATAAGATGGGACAAAAAATCTAAAAAGTATGTAATTGAGGACCAGGGAATATTCAAAGAAATAATTAATAACAGCAAACTTGAGCCAATGGATGTTTGGTTTATATTGATTATCTTATTAAGATCCCAATATATATTACCTACTAAAGTTAAGATAATAGAAAATGAATTACTAAAATTTGTTGGCAACAGAGAGAAAAAGGAAATGGAGAAATTATTTGCTTTTGAAAAGACTAATCATTTAGATGAGTATTATCATGAAGACATTTTAAAAAATATCTATAATGCATTTATAAATAAGAAGAAAATTAAAATTCGATATTATAGATCAAGTGAAGATATACGTAATTATATTATAGAACCTCAAAATATAACCTTCAATGAGGGAAGGGTATATCTTATAGCATTAAATGAAAAGAAGGAAGATAGAACCTATAGACTAGATAGAATAAAGAGCATAGAGATTTTAAATGAAGATAAAGAAGAATCTAGTTTTTCACTTTCAGATTATCTTTCTAAGTCATGGCATATGTTTGGTGGGAGAGAAAAAGAAACGAGAATCGTTGTCAAATTTAATAAGAGTGCTGCAAAGATAATTGATGAAAAAGTTGCTGTTAACAAAAGAATAATAGAGAAAGACAATGATTATGTTATATATGAATTTATATCGTATGGAATAGAGGGGATTTGTATTGAATTATTGGGATTAGGCGATAGATTTGAAGTTTTAGAACCAGTGGAACTTAGGGAGAAGATTTTGGAGATTGGGAAGAGGATTGTTGAGAATCACAGTAATTAAAAAAAGTATTATGAGTGATAGGAGAGCACTATAATGAAAATTGAAATGGGAGAGTCTTTGATATATTCATGGCTTAGACATATACAAAATTGCCAAATAGTTCAAACTAATTGGACTGCATCAACTGGAGTATGGAATTTATTAAATCGTGATGAATTAAAACAACTAATGGAAGATACAAATGTATATTTTTATAAAAAATATGGATATGCGATCTACAAAAACAATTCATCCTTAGAACAATTATTACAGCAAGCAGAAATAGATGTTATTGGTATGTCATTTGTAGAGAATGCATCTTCTATTATGGCAGTTGACATAGCGTTTCATGAGTTTGGCTTAAACTATGGTTCAAAAGAAGAAACAGTACAACGTGTTATAAAAAAATGTTTGCGCAGTGTTATGTGTTTATTAGGGTATTTTGGACATACTGGTGGGAAAGTAATTTTTGCATCACCTAAAATAAATAACGCTACAATAAATATCCTCTTACCTTGTATTGATGATATGAATGAACTTTTAAAGAATAACAATATTAGTTATGAAATTGAACTTATAGCAAATGAAGATTTTAACTTTAAAATTCTTCAACCTGTAGTAAATAGAATTAGTAATATATCTGATACAAATGAATTATTTGTGCGAAGCGTGCAAATGTTAAATCTATTTAGTAAGAATGAAGAAAAGTATAATACTATGATACCTAAAACAAGTGTCGATAGACATTCAGAAGACTATAATGTTCAAGTATCAAAAGAGGAAACAAATTCAAAAGAGTATCTAATTGAAGAATATAAAAATTTGAAAATCGGAAAATTAGCTCAAACAGTTATTCCTAGAATATTAAATAGCGATAAAATAACTGATGAGGAAATTAGGCTAGTGCAGGATAAGGATTATTCAAAAGAGACTTTTGATTTACAATTTCCTTTATTAGTTGAAAAATCTAATAATTTTGAGAAAATTAGATATTACTCCGATCCAATTATAATAAAGGGAAAATACTATTATTTATGTTCTCAATGGTATGAAACAAGCGCTAACAATGATAGGCTATATTTGGAAAAATGGCTTTTGTTGCATAGTTAAGAATTTAAACCGTATAAATTTTCACGATATTTAAGAGGTTTTAGACTACTACTATGTGAAGATCTACGTAAGGGTTAGATTAAATATTATATTACGATTGTAAAGAAGGAATTTAAATGGAAGCTTTTAATTTATCATGGACTAAATACGCACCATTAGAAGATGAAACAAGTGTATTAGATCCATTAGCCTTTGATTACTTTGCTCAGATTCTTGGGAATGTGGTTTTACCAAGTTTTACAACAAGAACATCTAGGGCAAGATATTATAGCATGGTTTGTTATGGAATATATATTTCAAAAAAATATTTGCAATTAGAAGGTAATCTTTACTATGAAAAAGATGTATTAGAAGTGTTTAAACTATATGAAAAATATTGGGCGAGAGCTGTAGTTGAGAATTATCAAGGAAAGCTTTTCGAACGTGATGGGAAGGAAAGAGATTTCAGAGGTAAAATGGGTGCTTTAAAATCTTATGAAAAGAATATAACTACTTTAGGTTTGGAATACAAGTTTTTATCAAGACAATTAGAACTTGGAGGCTTAGGTGCTTATAGGACTAGCCTAGAAGCTCTTCAATTAGTTGATGCATCATTAAATTTAACTCATAAAGGTGAGAAGTTAGCTAAGGCTTTTGTTGATACTGCTATATATGACAAATTAGTTTTAAAAGCTATAAGAGATCAAAGTGTAGTTATGAAGGAAGGAAGAGGATCAGTAAAATCCTTTGGATATCATGCTAGTCTTGATGGGTTTATAAATTTTGATGAATATCATGAAGAGGAAATGGGTCTATTAAAAGATTATATATTAAATGATGCTAAATCTATTATACCTGTTAGCTATATTTATCATAACTATGATTATGAAAATTCTAATGCTATGGAGACCATTAAAGATATATCGAATTCTAACGGAAAAACTGATGGAGAAACTTACATTATTCAAGGATATAAAACCATATTAGCATTTGAAAGACTTGCTATTTTATTCAATAGATTATGGTGTAGTATTATTAAAGCAGCAGAGGAGCAGTTTGGGAGCATTACTATAGATGAGTGTATACAAGCTTCCAGAGAAATATTAGATGATATCTTTGAAAATAACTATATTGGAAATCTTGTTACAAAACAAAATTATAGCAGCGTATCAGGAAGTTACCATGGAGGAAGTTTTAACATTTTTATATCTAAATATTCTAAAGGCGAAAATGTAAATTATGAATCTTTTATAATGGATTTAATTAAATATCATATTAAAGTTATGGAAAAGAGAAGAAGTGGAGCTTGGCTAGCAATTGATGGAAACAAAATAATTGTTTTAACAGGATATGACTATCCTAAGAAAACTGAAAATTTAGCTTATCTTCATAGTTATAAAATACCTAATATTATAACTTTAATAAATGATTTGAGGTGGGAACCAAATGATGAAGTACACTGATTTTTTTGAGTTAGTTGATAATGGGGGAAATAAACCTATTGCAGCTGTATTCATGACTTATGGATTTGATGCTGGATTATTTGAGCATCATATTCTTCCAGCTTTTTTAGGAATTGTTGATGATCCAAATGAAAATGAATTAAGATTTAGAAATCAAATAGCACTTAGATTAAAAGAAGTGCCTATACTTGTAATATCAGATGCAAATCAATTTAATGGAGGAAGAACTTTTTTATATGACCATATAGTAGTGGATACTGAAACATTCCATCCAAAATGTTATCTACTTTTATATAAAGAATTTTTAAGAGTTATAATTTCATCAGCCAATATTACAAAATCTGGTCTTTGCTATAATGCTGAACTTGTGTGGCACTATGATACTTATTTAGATGAAGAAGCAACATTATCAAATGATATAAATGAAATATTGTCATTTTTGCAAACAAAATATAATATTCATGATGTTCAAGCTATTAAGGAAATTATAAAATATCTAAAGCAAGTTAATAGAATTGAAGGTTTCCCAAAAGTAATATCAACATGTGCTAAAGAGTCTATATTTACAAGAATTATTGAAGAAATAAAAAAATGCAAAGGAATTTGCAAGTCTATGACAATCGTGTCACCATTCTTTGAAAATGATAAGGAAAAAGCTATGGAAGGCAGTCTTTTAGTTTCGTTTTTTAATGAGTTAATAGAAATTTACCCTGATGTAAAAATTAAAATATGTTTTCCAGCTAGTTTTAATGATTTAGAAAATAAGTATATGGTCAATGCTCCTATTGGCATTTTTCAAGAATTAGACAATAAATTCAAAAATATAAACTTTTTTGTTGTACCTAAGGAATGGGAAAGAGAAGATGAAGAAGCAGTTCCAAGAACACTCCATGGAAAGCTAATAATGGTTGAATTTGATAATGGATATAATCTTTATTTAACTGGTTCAGTTAATTTTACAAATAATGCAATGAGGTCTAAAATATCTAAACTTAATAATATAGAAGTTGGTGTTTTAAATTATACTAAGTCTAAACTTTTTATCCCTGATTGCACAAAGGTAGCTGTTTCAAAACTTAAGGTAATAGAAAAGGACATAGATGAAAATAAGAAACCTTATTTTGTTGAAAGTGCTATTTTTGATGGTGTGGATTTAACTATAAAATTTAAAGAAGATCAAATGATTCTACCATGTGAAATAAAATACAGTGATCATGTGATTTTTAAGCTTATAAAAAAGCAAGATGAGCTTATAATAAATAAATTTTCATTAGAAAAATCACAGGATATTGAAATAGTCTGCAATGACTACAGTTTCTTTGTTCCGATTTTAATTCCAAACAAAGACGAAATTATTACAGAGGATCTTAAGTTAAACTTTGAATTTGATATGAAGGATATTATTGATTACTTAGCAGGCAGATATAGGAGTTTAATTGAACTTGAAAGAATGAAAAGATTAAGTAGCCAAATGAAAGCAGATAGTAATTTATCAATTAATATTTACTTTAGGCAAAATCTTCAGCGTTTTTATAAGGCATTATCTTCTTAAAAAAATGGATTAGAGCAGCCATATTATTCAGAGTGTTCATTTATAAATTATATTAATAATCCAATTGGGATTAAAAATTTATTATCAATGATAATAAGAGATTATAAGAATAAGGTTTCAAGTGAAGGGGAAACGTTTCTATTTTTAGTTGAAATATTACATATAGTTAAGCACTTAGAATTTGAGGAAGATTGGTTAAGAAGTGAATATAAACAAAAATTCCTTATAGACTTAACAGGAGAAGCGGAAAAAATAGTTAAATCTATTGTAAAAGATTCAAAAGGACAATTGAAAAAACAATATCAGCTTATGATAAAAAGTTATGGAGTAGAGGGATAAGGTATGGATATAAAAGAATTAGATGATCTTTTTGACTTATCAAAAAGAATTGATATAGGATCAGGTAAATTACAAACTAAAACTTGTGCTGCAATTATCTCAATGCTTAAAAATACGCCAGGAATCATATTGGGTGATGATGTTGGAATGGGAAAGACTTATATAGCATTTGCTACTGCAGTATATTATCTTTCTAAATATAGAAGTAAACCAGTAATAATTGTAACACCAAGTACTTTATTAAATAATAAATGGTATGAAGATATCAGTAATTTTATAGAAGTAAATTTAAATAAGGGAATTACCTTTCTTAAGAAGGAGCATATTGCTAAGATTGATGACAACTCAACATCTTATATATATGATATTGCTCATAAAGCTCTAAATGCCAAGGTATTACTAATTCCAGTTAATGTGTTTTCTAATATGGGGCATAAGTACGAAAAAAGCTTTTTCTTATCTTGTTGGTTTAGGCATAAAAGATTTCATGGAAAAACAAGAGAAAAGGTGCTTAAAGCTTTAGGCGGAGATGAAAGTGTAAGGAATCCTTCAGACTTTTATGATATGGGAATATCTTATGAGAATATTCCGGATTTATGGTATGAAAAGTTAGATGAAGTGGATGTGAGTAAAAGCATAATCGATGATTACACGATTAATTGTATCTGGAATGAACTAAAAGAACTAAGATACAAAGCAATAAACTCTGTTATGCCTAAATCTTCTTTATTGATCCTTGATGAAGCTCATAAAATAAAAAATGAGTATACAGTTAAAAGGCAAGCCTTAGAACATTCAATAATGGGAAAATTCAATAAAGCAATCTTTTTAACAGCCACACCTTTTCAACTAGATGAAGGTGAACTAAAAGTTATAATGTCTTTATTTGAAAAGGGAAATTCTACTAAAGCTGAAATTTTACAATTTAGAGAAAAAGTAAACAGCTTGTTTTTAGAAATGAGAAAGTATATGGAATTAACAAAACAATTTGAAGACTATGTAAGAAACTTGAATGCAGGTGATAATTTTTTATTGGAACAGTTAATACTAGGAAATATCCAAGAAGAAATTAATTATGATGTAGAGGAAACTTACAAGGTTTATAAATCAGTATGTGAGCAAAAGGCTATACTTGAAAAAGTAATGAGAACTATTATTGTGAGGAATGTAAAGAAAAAGGATGTTTATAGAAAAGAAATTATAGGAGCCTTAGACTCAAATGAAAAAGAAGGTATTTCTTTATCAAAAGAAGCTTATTTACCATTTGCATTAATGGAAAAAGCAATATATGAAATATTAGATAGAGGTGACATGACTTTTATAGCTAATATTAAACAGTCCTTTACTTCATCTTTTGAAACGGCCAGCAAAGTGAGCATTTATAATAAAGATTTACCTTCATTAAAGATGCTTAGAGATATGGAAATAAACAATATAAAGCATCCAAAGATTAATCATGTATCGGATGATGTGGTTAAATATCTTAAAAAGGGTGAGAAAACATTAATATTTTGTAATAGGATTGAAACAGCCAAAGAGCTTAAGGCTAAAATATCAGATAGACTAAATAAATCCTATGAAAGTGATATTAATAAGCTTTTTCAGAGTAATCTTGAAGGATTTGATAATTATTGCAGAAGGTTTTACAACAAGCAAGATTCTTTATGGGTTTTATTGCAAGAAAATTATATATATTCAGTTCTTATTCCAATCATTGAAGCATGTGGAGAAAAGAAAACTGTTCTGCCAAAAGCAAGGGATATAAATAAAGAAGTATCTAATTTATATTCAAGGTATAATTCTGGAGTAAAGGCTAACTATATGTATCTTAAAAGAATAATTGAGCATTTAGTCTTTAAGGTAGTATTAGATAAATTGAAGAATTGGGAAAAGAAAATTTCTAAAGAGCAAAAACAAACAGCAGAAAATATTTTAGATGCTAAATATGTATCCCTTGGTTTAAATTTAGAGCAAGATGATTATGAAGTTGATTCTGAGAATGATGAAATCAAGGAAGAGTTAAGAAATATATCAGATAGAATAATATATAATATTTTAAATTACAAGGGGATATGGGAAAGGTATAGGGAAAATCTAAACAAGTTAAATCCATCTGAACGCGATGAACTTGTTTCGTCTATGATAAGTTTTCTTAGAAAAGATAAGAGATTTTTTGTTGAACTTAAAAATATAAGCGAAAAATATAAAGATAAGGATGAAAGTTTTTGGGTTAATAAAACCTTTAAAAAAGGAGATTTATTAGATTGGGAAAAGGCATATGAAAGATTTATAAATAATTACTTAAATGCCCCAACAGCAACAAGAGAAAACATGAAGCTTGGATTAAAAAGCAGTGATGTAGTAGGAGTAGCAACAGGAGAAACAGGAGATGTTTTAAAAGAAAAGTTAAAAGCAGGATTTAATACGCCATTTTACCCTCAAGTATTAATTTCAATTAAAACATTGCAAGAAGGTCTAGATTTACAAATTGAATGTAAAAGAATAATTCATTATGACTTAGAATGGAACCCAGCATCTTTAGAACAAAGAGTTGGAAGGATAGATAGAATAAATAGCCTTACAGCGAAGTTAAGGGAAGAAGATAAGGACGTTACTTTAGATGTATTTTATCCTTATATTAAAAATACAATAGATGAAAGTATTTATAAAACAGTTAAAGATAGAGAAAAGTGGTTTAATTTGATTTTAGGGGGAACACCACAATGGGATACTTTTGAGATAGATCCTGAGGTTAGTAATATTTCTCCTGGTGTTTTTAAGGAGATACAGGTTGATTTGGGTGTTAAATAAAAGGAGGTTGAAAAATTAAGATTTACTATATTATTCATTAATTATAAGTGTATTAAATATGGCTAGATATGTTATTGATATTGCAATTATATGGGATATGTTTATGAAGTTAGTTTAAGAAGTATGATTGCACAAAGACATTGAATGTTTTTCATAAAATTATAGAGGTTCTCTCATATTTATTGAAACTATAGCTTAAGAGAAATATATATTATAACTTATATAAAAAAGTTGATATGTATTGAAACATTTTGCTTTTGGAAAAATCAATTATTTATATAAATAAAATGGTAATAATGATATAATTAATACAAATTAATATTTAAAGGAGTGTGGGAATATGGAAATCTGGAGTGTAGGAACTGCATTAAGAAATCCTTTAAGAATAACAGGATTTTTAGGAGTTTTAAATAACTTTTTGGGAGCTAATTGGGACAATCAATGCCAATTAGATTATTATATAGAGCTAATACGAGTAGGAGAAGTATCGCCTAGAAATATTAGTGCTAACCAACTAATGGTTATTCAAACACAAGCACGAAGCATAATGTTAAGCAATTATGAGGATGCGCCAATGAGAGGAAGAGTATTAGGCAGCTTATTTGAAAAACTTGGACTTGTTGATTTAAATAGAGGTGTACTTGCTTTAACTAACCGAGGAAACCAATTACTAAATGGTAATATAACACTTAGTGAGTCACTTATTGAAGGTCTTAGTGAATGGCAATATATTCATGCGCAATCACAATGGTCTTCTATAGTTAATGGATTACCGATTAGCCGAAGATTTAGTCCATTTGTTGCCACTTTATATTTAATAGGAAGGGTTAATATTTTAAGTGGCTCAAATACTGGAATATCTTACAGAGAGTTTAATTATTTTGCAAAGACTTTAGATAATTATAGTTTAGTAGATATTTTTGCAAACTGTATTATAAATATAAGAGCTAATCCCAATAATGCAGCAACATTCATAACTTATGTAAATAATAATTTTACTAATATTAAGAATGCAAATGACTATATTGACAATGATATAAAATACTTTGTTCAATCTGAATTAATACAATCTAATTATATTGGAAATGGATTGAATTGCAATTTTGCTAATTTAAATTATGTTCATTTAAATGAAATTATAAACATAGTTCATACATATATACCAAATGCTTTGCAAATTTAATTGTGCAGGGTCTTGTGAATTTTAGGATTTAGATTAAAAAGTTTAGTTGGTAGATATTTAGTAATTATTAGATTTTTAGCAATAAACTAAATTAATTAAAAGATGATGCAAAAATGTATCATCTTTTTTAGATGAGCATAGAAAGTTTAAACGATATATATAATAAAATTAACAAGATTTAAATTTTATCTAAATATTAATAATTATCATTTGACAATTGATTAATTGAAATTATATGTAAAGGCAATACTAAATACAGATTATTTCATTTAATATTTAGGAGATATATTGAAATTTGAATAAATGGATGCTAAATGAAAAAACATTTTACGATAATACTATGAAATAGCATCATAGTATATAATGATAATAAATGGTTTGACTAGTATAATATATTGAGAAATGCTGATTTTGATGATATAATGTCTTATGATGAACATGATTTAGTTGCATTAGGAGGAGTTATTATGGCACGTATATCAGCAACAAAAATTGCTGAAAAATTGGACATTTCTCGATCATATCTTTATTATCTTAAAGATCATGGTGTTTTTAAGCTTAAATTATCTAAAAAAGGTCATATAATATGGAACGATGAGATTGTACCACAAATAAAGAAATATTTAGATAGCAAAAAAGTGATTGAGGAAAAGCCAAAACAAATGAAATATAAAACTTCAGAAATTAATAATAGAAGATATTTGGGGAATAAATACAAGTTAATTCCTTTTATTATTAAAGTTGTTAATGATGAATGTAAAGATATAAATACAGTAGCTGATATTTTTTCAGGAACTGGTGCAGTTGCATCAGCGTTTAGTAATAAAAAGATTATTACAAATGATATAATGTATAGTAACTATATTTGTAATTATGCTTGGTTTGGATCAGAATCATTCTCGCAAGATAAAATTGTAAATATTATAGTTGGTTATAATTCTATTGATATAAATGAAGAAAACTATATGACTCAAAATTTTGCAAATACGTTTTTTAGCTTAAAAGACTGTGCTAAAATAGGTTATATAAGAGAAGATATTGAAAACTTATTCAATAGTAATAAGATAAATTTAAGAGAGCGAGCAATACTTATTATGTCTTTAATGTATGCTATGGATAAAATTGCAAATACATGTGGACATTATGATGCTTACAGAAAAGGCATCAATTTTGATAAACATTTGGAACTATATGTCCCTACTCCAGATGCAAATAATAATAAAAATAACATGTGTTTTAATACTGATGCTAATGAATTGGTAAGAAGTATAGAGGCTGATTTAGTTTATATTGATCCACCATATAATTCGAGACAGTACTGCGATGCTTACCATCTTCTTGAAAATGTAGCTAGGTGGGAGAAACCAGCTGTTCATGGTGTTGCAAGAAAAATGGATAGGACATTATTGAAAAGTAATTATTGTACTATAAAAGCAACAGAAGCATTTGAAGATTTAGTAAATAACATTAAAGCTAAATATATATTATTTTCATATAATAATATGGCTGAAAAAGGTAATGAAAGATCAAATGCTAAGATATCTGATAAGGATATATTTAGAATATTAAGTAAAAAAGGAAAAATTAAAGTTTTTTCTGAAGAATATAAAGCGTTTACTACAGGAAAGTCAAATATTTCTGGAAATGAAGAAAGGTTATTCCTATGTGAGTGTTATGATGATTCAAAAGATGTAATAGCCTCTCCTTTAAATTACATAGGTGGAAAGTATAAGCTTTTACAACAAATATTGCCTCATTTTCCAAGTGATATAGAGTGCTTTATAGATTTGTTCTGTGGTGGTTGTAATGTTGGAGTTAATGTGAATTGTAGCAAGGTGATCTTCAACGATTTGAATGAAAATCTTATTAATTTATTTAATACATTCAAAAGTCTTGATAAAAAGATAATTCTAGAATTGATTAACAAAATTATTGACAAATACGAGCTTTCACGGTCTAATTTGCAAGGATATTCATTTTATGGGTGTGAAAGCACTTATGGACTTGGTAGATATAATAAAGATAAATTTTTAAAATTACGTGAAGATTTTAATAATAAAAAAACAAAGGATCATGAGTATTATATAATGCTTTATGTATTGATAGTTTTTTCATTTAACAACCAAATTCGATTTAATAAATCAGGGAAATTTAATTTACCAGTTGGAAAAAGAGATTTTAATTCTAAAATGGAAACAAAGCTTGTAAAATTTATTGATAGAATTAAAAGTAGTGATTATTCTTTTTGTTGCTTAGATTTCAGAAGTTATGGCTTGGAAAAATTAGATGATAAAAGTTTTGTTTATGTCGATCCTCCATATTTAATTACTTGTGCAACATACAATGAACAGGAAGGATGGAATGAAAAGGATGAAAAAAGTTTGCTTAGTTTCCTTGATAGAATCCATGAAAAAGGACTACGATTTGCGCTATCTAATGTTTTGCGTAGTAAGGGGAAAGAAAATAATTTTTTGATTGACTGGCTAAATAGAAACAGTTCTAAATATAAAGTAATTTATCTAGACTATAATTATTCTAATTCAAATTATCAGACTAAAGATAAGGTTTCTAATTCAGAAGAAGTTTTAATAATAAATTATTAGATAGGGGATAGAGTATGGCTTTTGATAATATTCCATATAAGAGTTATTGTTGGAGTTTAGGCACAACAAGTTACAGAACTAAAAATTTTAATTTAAATATTGAGCTACAATTGGATTTACTTGATAAATTTTGGAAAATACCTAATAATTGTAATGTAGATTGGGTTGCTAATAATGTTATCCAATCAAAATATTATGATTTTATGAAGGAGAACGAATTTGTTACTGGTGAGGCACCGTTGAAGGCAAAAGATGCAAGGGAAAAAACATCTGGATTGGTTGATATTGGTCTAATATATGATAATCGAAAATTGACTGAAGCAGGAGAGGCTTTATTAAAGATAAGTCAAAACAAAGATTTTGCATCTAATAATCAACTTCAAATACCTAAAGATAGCTACTTATATATGAAGCAATTATTGAAAGCATCAAATGAGGTTAACGGAAATGTAGTTCGTCCATTTATAGTGTTGTTATTTCTTTTATCAAAAGTTGATTATTTAACCTTAGAAGAATATACTTATTTACTTCCATTATGTATTAACAAAGAAATTACAGACCAAATGCCAAGAAAAATACAAGCGGTAAGAAATAGTACTATGTCAATTGATGAAGTTATATTAAATATAATTTTAGGAATGAGTAATTATAATGTCGCTTTAGCTTTATTACTGGATAATGATGTAACAGAAGAATTGATTTGCACAATTGGATTTAATAGAAAAAGCCGAACATATGACAAACCTTATTATTCGTTTTATTGTGCACTAAGAGAAGTGTGCTTAAATAAGAATACAGACTTTATATATCAAGTATATGAGAGTAGCAGAAAAATAAAAAATAAGCCAGGAACGTTATGGCGTAATTATCTATTTAACACATCTTCTTCACGTGCAATAGCTAAGGATCCTAAGGCGCATTTAAAATCGACTGAAATATTACATATTAAAGATGAAAGAGAATTTAAAACTGTTTTTTTTAAGATGATGCATTTATTTAAGGTTAAAGCAACACTAAGTGATTATCTAGATTTAAATAGAAGATATATTAGGACTTCAGATATTATTTTGTTTGAAGATAGTGAAGTGAAATTAGATATTGTTCCAAAACAATTTTTTAATTCTGTAATAGAACAATTATATAATGAAGCCTTTAATGTTTCGAATAGAATATTTAGTGATTGCGATTTGGTTGAAATTTCTACTTGCTTGCTTATAAATGAACAGAGAATAGTTAATGGAATTAATAATGAATTAGGAACAAATATTTCAACCATGGGACAAGCTAAAGCAATTGTTGAAAATGAACGATATCGAAGACTTTCTCATTTAATCGAAACACGATTTACTGATGAGATTCTTCTTAAGTTACTTTGTATGTTTGAAAATAGAGATGATGAAGGAATAAACAGTCTTGTTACAGATAATGCAGATATTCCAACTATATTTGAATATGTTTTGGGAATAATTTGGTATAAAGTTAGTGAAAGACACGGAAAAATACTAGATTATATGAAATTATCGCTAGAAGCTGATTTATTACCTAAAACACATGCAGGCGGTGGTGAAGCTGATATTGTATATGAATATTCTGCAACTGAAGCTTATCCAGAACATACCCTTTTATTAGAAGCAACATTAGCTGACGGTACTAACCAACGTAGAATGGAAATGGAACCTGTATCAAGACATTTAGGACAACATATCTTGCGAACAGGCAATCATAATTCATATTGCATTTTTAATACTACATACTTGGATATTAATGTTGTATCAGATTTCAGAGGTAGAAAATATACTCCTTACTTTGATACTAGAGATTATTCAAGGAGTGTAAATTGTATGAAAATTATTCCTTTACAAACATCAGAGTTAAAAAGTATTATTGAAAATAAGTGTACGTATAAGTCGCTTTATTCAGTATTTGATAAAGCTTATAATTCTGGTGAATCAATAGCAAATTGGTATGAAAAGTGTATTGTACAAGAAGTAACTCCCCAATATGAGTATTCACAAATTGTAGAAGAACGACTAGTCGTAGCAGAAAATACAGATATATAAATGAAAGATCTTAAAATCTTATAAAACTTGAGAGTATAAGTGAGTATTTCATGCAAGTTAAAAAATTGTATAATATGATTATTAAGATAGAATGTAATTAATAAAATCAACACAAAAGAGTGAAGCGTTGCTTCACTCTTTTGCGTTATAATATAATAATAATGTATATATAAGGAATAATATTTATATTTTTGATAAAATTCAGGAGGCATAAATGAATTCAGAATCTATTATGTTACTATATTCCACAAAAGATGCAATAGAAGAACTTGATACACAAAAGAAATTAATAAAATTAAATAAGTTATTGCAGCTTATTACCAAAACTCTAATTGAAAATAATCAATATAGTATTCCAACCAATATCCCAGAACTACTCACTTTTCTAAAAACAACATCAGTTAACCAATATATAATCGGAATAACCCAAGAAATATATGCAGTAAATGAATATTTAAATCTTACAGATGAATTTTCTGAATATATTGATGAAGAAAATAGTGAAGAAAAAAGCCAAAAGATAATGTATGATTTATTAAAATTTTTAAGGCAATCAGATTATATCAACAAGGAAGATATTTATAGGGATTTAAGAACATTTATTAGATATAATTACTATATTTCAGTAAGAGAACTGGAACTAGCTATAAAAACTGAGTATGATAAAGAGATATATTTAAAAGTAAGGAATATGTATGAAAAAGCAGATGATTTAATTGGAGAATATGAATTGTGTCCTGTATGTGGAGGGCGTTTAAATTTTAGAAATAGTAAAAATGGTGAATGTATTAAGGTATGCAATTATTACATAAAAGCACAGAACTTAAAACCTATAGTAAAAGAATTTAAAGAAAAAATGCTAAAGCTTAATGATGGAATATACAGATATAACTTAATGTCTAGCATAGGTGAATTTGAAATTTATAATAAATGTTTAGATTGGTTTAAGGATAAAGATGTAATTTTATATCCAAATGTAGATGAATATGATATTTCAATTGTTGATGATATTGAAGATGTTAGAGTGAATCTGGATATAAAAGACACAGCAGATCCAATGAGGTTAATTAAGATATTGATAGAAAACACTAATTTAGAAAAATTAAAAAAGAAAGAAGCTAGCACATTTAATTTCATAGTTATACCAGATCATAGAGAAAAAATATATAAGTTAGAAAATGATAAAAGTTACACCAAAGAGTTAAATGATTTAATGAAAGAGAATAATATTTCAATAGAAGCAGTAAGTGAACATCATTTGAAAAATAAACTTATAAAATTGTTTGAGGAGGTGTAAAGATAAGTGAAATTATTAAAGAAAAGGTTACATGAAGTTTTTAAAAAGCATGGTATAGATGAATTAACTATTTCGCAATTTACGGATGTAGAAATATCCTTATATGTTTTGTCGAGACTAAATAATAAGATAAAAATATATGATGCCTGGAGTTTATTTACAAAATATTTTAGAGATTTATCTTGCGTTGATGAAGATGAAGAATCTATAAAAAATATATTTGCAGTTAGAATTAATAATATCGAATTAGGAAAACAAGGTAAATGGAAAAGGTTAATAGATAATTACTTAAAAATAGGCAATAAGTTAAGGATATATGATTTAGATGATAATGGTTTTATAAAGAGAATTATTGCTCAATATGATGATGAAAGGGAAAAATATTATGATGATGAGATAAAACGATTACTAGAAGAAGAAAAAATAGATGAAACATTGATTGGAGAATATGAACTAGGATATACAAATAAATTAATTAAGCAAAATAAGAGTGAATATAAAAAATACAGTGTACCAGTTATAGAAATAAATAAGAACTATCAAGATCTATTACCTAAATATAAAGATAAAAAGCGAAGTACTATTAGCCAAAATACAAATTGGAAAGAAATTTTCAATATGATGGGTAAAAAATTTGTTAATAGACCTAGTATATCTTTAAGTATGCTTCATGAAGAAGATAGAATTGAAACTAAAGGATTAATTCATGTTGTTGGAGCTTTAGGTGCAGGTAAATCTACTTTTAAGTATTCTCATATTTATAATGAAGTAAAAAGCAATAATTTGAAAATTGGAGTCATAGAAGATACTGTATCAAATGTTATTGCAACAGTTAAAACTTTGAGGAATCTAGGAATAAATGCTGTACCCATAATAGGAATTAGTAATGAATTTAATCATTTAAAAAATTATTACAATTCAATAGAAAATAAAGATAATATTGAAGATGATGAAATACTTAAATATTTATCAGGAAGCTGTATTGCTAAAGCTTTAGCAAATGATATAGAAAAAGCTTTAGAAAAACCTTGTAATAAATTAAGAGAAGGAAAAGAAAAGGTAATATGTCCATATTATAATTCATGTGGGAGTATGTATAGATTTAGGCAGCTTCAAGATGCTGATGTATGGGTAACAACTCCACATAATATTGTAAAAGGAATATTACCAAAGTTTATAGATAAATATCAAAGATCCATATATGAATTATTTTATGATAATTTAGATTTAATAATAGTAGATGAAGCCGATGGAGTGCAGAGCATCTTAGATTCACAGCTTATGCCAAGTTCTCACCTTAACTATGGAAATGAAAGCATTCTTAATAAATTAGTAGATTTCAAAAATGAAATTAATAGTAAAAATATAAACATAAATAAAATTGATGCATATAATTTAATCACAAATATAGGCATACTAGAAGTGCTTTTAACTAAAATAACAAGAATATGTTTAAAGCTAAATAAAGCACAAAGATATTTAGCTAATAAGATGATCACACCTACTGAATTATTTAAAGAAATAAAATTTGTATTAGAGCAAGAAGAATCTAATAAGGAATTTACTGATTATTTAGAAGAGTATGTGAGGTTTACAGATACTTATGAAATTAAAGAAGAAGAAATAAACCATCAGCTAGCAGAAAAATTTAATAAGATTGATTTGATGCAAGAAGAGGAAAAATACCCTGAAGATAGATTTTATAATGATGTAGATAATATATTAGAGAAATTTAATGTTAAACTTCCACTTAATAATAGAGGCAAGAATATTGATAGACAATTGTTTGTTGAAAAGATAGAAATATTGATATTACTTGTTCAATTAGATTATTTAATAAAACTTATTGCACTTCAATATTCTAATTTTCAGCAAAAAGATTATAGTGAAATGAAGCATTTAGATGGAATAGAAATGCCAGCAGATAGATTAATTAAATGGGTAAAAGAACCGTGTATTGGAACTATTTATGGATATAAATTTAGTTTTAAAGAAGGACTTCAAATAGATATGATGAGATATGCAGGTGTTGGTCGTAGTTTACTTGAAAATTGGGCAACATTAAAAGATGATATAAATCTTGAAGGACCAGGAGTCATATGCTTATCGGGTACAAGCTATTCACCAGGATCAGCACATTATAATTTAAAGGCAGAACCAGATATTCTCCTTAAAGGCATAAAAGGTGAAGGGAAAATTACTATGCATTTTGTACCTAAGTTAGATGATAATAATGATCGTTTTATAAGAATATCAGGTGGAAATTATGATTATAAAGAAGATAATTTGAAAGAATTAGTTAGAAAAAATTTAAGAACTATAAAATATCAATTGGAAAAAACTAAAAGAAAAGTATTAATAATCGTCAATAGCTATGATGATTGTGAAAGTGTTGGGGAAATTTTAAGCTATAAAAATGAATTTACTTATAGAATTGTTGGAAAAGAAAACAATGAGGATAAATTTATGATTACAAAAGATAATTTGGAAAATTTTGAAGCACTAACAGATGGAGCAGATATTTGTGTTGTACCATTATCAATAATTTCAAGAGGTTATAATATTTTATCAAAAGAAAAAAATGAAGACGGAAGTGAAAATTCATTTTTTGGAAGTGCATTCTTTTTAATAAGACCTTATATGGTACCAGGAGATTTTGATTCTTATATTCAAATGCTCCACCATAAATTAAATAAGATTATAGAAGAAGTTCAGAATAAATCTGTAGATTATAATACAAGATTAGAAGCCTTTAGAAAAAATTGCTTTGCTGAATATAAAAATATATTATCAATAAGTTATTGGTCAAGGCTAAATTCTGAAGATAGAGATATCATGTCTTGGTTTATGCTGGTTCCAATAAAGCAGGCTATTGGAAGAATGCAGAGAAATGGAAATGACTGTGAAGTGTTTTTCTGCGATGAAGCTTTCTGCACAGCTATTGAAAAGCAAGAAGAACAAAATATAAAGAATAGCGTGTTTTATGCTTGGAATTTATTACTTAAGAAACATATTAATAATGATGTTATTAGAAATCTCTTTGGAAATTTCTGTGATTCATTAGAAAACCTAATTACAGATATAGATAATAAATATATAAATCAATATGAAGAAGAAAATTATTAATAATTTTAGAAATTCAAAAGTTAGTTAATTAAAGGAGAGAGATTGAGATTATGAAAAATGATTTACAATTATTTTCATTTGTATTAGATGAAAATTCGATAGATGATGTTAAGCTTTTTGCTTTTAAGCTTCCTAAAGAAGTTAATGATGTAATTTACAAAATGCAAGAAGGAAAAGAGAAAAATGAATCAAGTTCATATAGGACAATATATAAAATAGCAGCTACTTTATTTGATAAGGTCATTTATAGTAACAATAGTTATAAGGATATCATGGGGGATGAGTACAGGTGGGTATATACTTTAGAAAAGTTTGATTTGGAAATTATAAAAGTAAAAATTATAGATTGGCTTAATAAAGAAATATCATTAAGAAGTGATATACCTATTGAAATTAATTTTAAAGAAGAATGGGAATATGAGACGTTAAGTATAAAAGAAATAGTAAGGAATAAAATGAAGAGGCGATATACTATAATTCCTAATTATTATATATACAAATTAAGTCAAAATGAATATGACTTTGAATATTTAGAAAAAACATTAAAATTTCATAGAGTTATTGGAGAAGTAAACGCTGAAATGATGACTCTGCCTGTTAAGTTAGAAAAAAGAAAATATAATCCATTTTCATATTGTATAAAAATGAATATGAAAGATCCAATTGATCTACCTTATACTGTATTGAATGTAAGTTTATCAGTTAGAATATGGGAAGATAGAAATGTTATAGATGATAAAAAATCATATTTAAGGGGAGATGAATCCACATCAGTATATATTTATAAGGAGAATCCATATTATTTAGGCAAAGATGTCATATTTAATAAAATCAGCATTGAAAGGAATAATGCTAACTACTTTAAATTTAAGAATACTTGTGATGAACAATATTGTGATATTTTAGATATTGATGTGTTTAATATATTAAAAGATACAAAAAGTTATCAAGCTGGAAATGAAGAGATTATTGCATTAGTAGGGAAAAAATATACAGCTGGTATGTTAACTCAGTATGGTGCTGGTATTCCAGAGAGAAATGAAATGCTAAAACTTTTAAATAAGAGTCTTTCAAATTTTAACTTGAGAGAACCAATAACTTCTTTGCGAAGAACGCGCAAAGATGGAAATAGAAAAGAGAAAGATTTAACTAGAGATGAGCTTGCAATATATGGTTTTGATAAATATATAGGAGATAAACTGCATAAAAGTTTGCCTAAAGAGTGTTATAAACTGCAATTTGAAAACAAAGATGTAAGAATTATTGTAGCTACAATGGACGAAAACTTGAGAGAGAAGTTAACAGTAGCTATAAGAACATTATTAAGATTAAATAATAAAATTAAAGATAATACTTATTCAAATGAAGACAAATTAAAAGTTGAATTCAAATATATTAGCAACGATTTTGCAATTCATCTAAGAGAAAATAAAAGTGAAGTTAAAAAAGAAAGAATTAATAAAATTCAAGAAATATTTGAAAAAGAAGATCCTAATAAATTAAAAGGAATTATTGTTGATATTGAACCTTATCATAATATGGAATGTTATGAGGACTTAGATCCAAAAGATATTGTTAGAAATGCCTTGAGAAGATGTGGAGTAATCAGCCAGTTTATAAATTATTTAGATGAAGGCGATGTTAAAAAAGATTCAGATAGCAAAGATAAAGAGGAAAGGAAAGCTACTGATATAAATACTATATTAAGCACAGTTAAAGATTTAATTTCAGCATTAGGATTTCATGAAAGTAATCTTTATGATGAAAATCTAAAAAGCAGTGATATCCTTATAGGAATAGATAAAGTCAGTACTTGTAACAATGATAATAGGCTTGCAATAAGTAAAATAGATAATGGAGTAACTTATTACAAGATGTACCCAGATAAAATGTGGACAGAAAGTACAAAGTTTATATTCAATTTAAATAATAAATCAATACAAAATAGTAAAATAAATTTATTCAATAATAATAAAATAGGCTTTGAAAACTGGATAAAGGATAATATTGCAGAAGTCTTAGAAAAAAGAAGGAAAGTTTATTGCTTTGTAAATTCTGTGCTTAGAGAAAAAATATGGTCTTATGTTACTAATGGCAATTTAAATAAATTTGATGAATTAGATATCCCTAATAAAGAAAATTTAAGAATAATAAGAATGAATTGTACTGATGAAGTTCCGGATTACTTTATATATGATGATGATAAAAATATTAATAAACGGACTGGGATTTTTAAAGGTGAAAACAAAACTTACTATTTAGTAGGTCAAAAACCTGATGGCGATCAAAAATCAAATTTTTTGACAAAATGCGGAAGTCCTAATAAATCTATAAAAAGACAAACTTTATATGAAGTTAACATTCAAGGAGCAGAGTCTGAAGAAGAAAGAGATTCAATAGCTAAGCTTACTCAGAAATTAAGAAATATGAATATCACTTATAATAAAGAATCATCTGCTCCGCTTTCTTTATATTGTATATCAAGAATAGGAGAATATATTAAAGCAGAATTGGATGAAAAATAATAGTTTTTCATTGTTTTGCTTTAACCTTTAACAACTTATCATAATGGTTTTAAGCTTTGAGTAATTATGATTTATATACATAATTATTTAAAGCTTAATTTATTTTATGAATGCCTGAAAATAATTGATGACTATTTTTACGCACTTAAATATAAAAAGTATGTTAAAATATACAATAAAATGCAATTAAGTGAAGTTATAGTTCATTAGACTATGATATTCTAAAGTAGGTTTAAAAACAAAATTTTTATAAAAATATTAAGTTATTTTCAAACAATTTTAGGAGGGGGTTAAATGATAATTGCTAGCAATATTACTAATAGCGTTCCAACTGCTGTTTGGATTGCGGCTCTAATTAAAACATATGAAAATTTTGAGTTAGGAGGAAAAAAAGAATATTGGTTAAATCAAAGAGATATTCAAGATATTGCAAGGTTATTATGTCCTAAAAATATAGATAATGCGAGAATAAGTCAATGGTGTAATGGTGATCATCCTAATAACACTTATAATTATTTAAAGGCAAAAGGAGCACTTAGAAGACTAACCAAAGTTAATGAATTCTCAAAACAAAAAGAACAACCAAAGGAATTACCAATAGATGCAGTTATTTTTGAAAACAGGGATATTAAGCTTATAGATATTATTGAATGGTATAAAAAAACATATTGTAATATTGAATTTGAAGAGATTAATATTACATATAAAGTAAATAATCAAAGTAATGTAACAATAAATAATGTTTTCGAAGAGAAAGTCGGACATAGCTTTGTCAAAGATGAAGAAAGACAAAATGAGTCAAAGAAAGAAATATTTATTCCTGAGTTATATGAATCAGATAATATAAGCGAAAGAGCTGTTTCAATGATTAAAACTGCTTGGGATATATTTTCTAAAAAAGTTGGAAATGGTTTGATATTAATAAATAAAGAAGCATCAATGCAGCTTCAATATGCATATATTCTTAAACACATGATCCCGTTAATAATATTTAAAGATGATGAAGAAATAGAACTTGAGCTTGAAACGACAGTAAGTGATGGGATAAGTAATAGAGAAGTCGACATTATGGTTATTGTAAATAATGGTGAAGAGATTTTTAAAATAGCCATAGAGTTAAAATGTTATAGAACAAAAGCAGCATCTGGAGGAAATCGAGGAGCTACAGATATCTTTATGAAAGATGTATACCAAGATCTTCATTTGTTAGAGCGCTATTGTGAAAATAAACAAGCAGACATAGGAATAGGCTTAGTTATGAATGACTATAAAAATTTTGTTTATCCAAAGAACAAAGATGCAAAATGTTGGGATTATGATATATCTCAAGGAGCTAAAGTAGGTAATGTCCATTTAACAACTCCTATTGGCGGAAAGCCAATAGATATAGTGCTAAATAAAAAGTATGAATTTAAATGGAATGAAGTAGGAGAGTTTTCGTTTTTGTTACTGATGGGAGTATAGTTTATAAATACTTAATGGAAATATCTATAAATAATAAAAGTTACATTTATAAGTGCCAATGAATTGTACTAGAAAGTGAGGAAAATATGAATAATAACAACGAAGTAACAGTCAAAGTTTGCAGTTTTATTGACTTTTTTACAAATGAAGCTATTTACCCTGTGGCTATTGATACTTATCAACGGCCATATGTATGGAATATCAATAAAGTTCAGGAATTAATAAATGACTTAACTGAATATTTAAGTGAGCGTAAAGGTTTATCTTATTATATGGGGAATGTTTTATTGCATCAAGATAATGCAAAGGGAAAATTATATATAATTGATGGACAGCAGCGACTAACAACCTTAAGTATTCTGTATTTTGTGCTTTATGGAAAATTATTAGATGGAGATAAAATGGCAATGGAATATTATTCGCCATTATCTGCACAAAATATAAAAAATGCTCAATTGCTTTTTGAAAATAAGAAGGATGAATTTAAAGCTCATGCTGACGAATTATTTTCAAAAATAAGCATTACTTTTATTACGACCTTTAATAATGATATTGCATTTACTTTCTTTGATACACAAAATAACCGTGGTGTGAAATTATACTCAACAGATTTATTAAAATCATATCATTTAAGAGCTATAGGTAATGCTGATAATATCAAAATCCAAATAGATTGTGCGAGTAGATGGGAAAAAATACAAAATTATAAAACATTATTTGGACAGAAAAAAGATTTTGTAGCTGAACTATTTAATCAGTTTCTTTGGAGAGCAAGAGTTTGGCGTGGCCAGCATGTTATAAATAGAGAGACAGATGAAGACATATTAGTAGAATTTCAGAAAAGAACTTTACAGAGTGAAAGTCCTGACACCATACCATTATATCCAAATCAAAATAATACCTTTGGCCAAAAACTTATTATTAGGATGAATAATGGATATGCAATACAGCCAGTAAATATAGAGAATACGAATAATAGTGCTGATCTACCTTTTACTTTGAGACAGCCCATAAATGAAGGTCTAGGATTTTTCCTTTTCGCCAAAAAATATGCTGATCTAATATCTTATCTAATTATTAAAAAGGATATAGAAGATATTGAAATTAATGCCTTTAGGAATTTTTATAATCAGGTATGGTCAAATATTTCAATTTATTTAAAGGAGTTGTTTATTTTAGCTGTAGTAATGTATTACGACAAATTTGAGAGTACTAAGCTGCTGGAATTTACACTTTGGCTTGATCATGTATTGGGAGCAATACGTATTGAAAAACAATATGTTTTTAGGGAAGCACCTTTAAAATTTCTTAAAGGACCTGACAATAATTTGCTTGATATAATAAGTCAAGCCTTCCGCCCGGAAGAAGTTATTTTATATTTAAAAGAGCATAAGGGTATAAATGAAAAATATGAGAATGAGGAAATTGAAAGAAGCAAGGGCGTTCAAGGAATTTATAAAGACAATATATTAAATTATTATGGCAAGTCAGAATTTTTTCATAAAGCTTCATGGATAACTGATGCTTTTGTTAATGAAAAGAGGGATAGTATATGGAAATAAAATCAAGATTAATTTCGATAAAAGAAGTTGTAGAAAGTCAGTTTTTTTTCAATATTCCTATTTACCAGAGATTATATGTTTGGGAGGAAGAGCAAATTAAAACCTTGCTTGAAGATATTGAAACGGCATTTTCAGATGGAAAAGAACTATTCTATCTAGGAGGTGTACTGGTTGTTGAAAATGAATTGCTTAAAGATGGAAAAGTATATGATCTGATTGATGGGCAACAAAGATTCACTACATTATGGATGATTGCCATAGTATTTGGTGGAGCAATGAAACCCTTTATTGAGAGAATAGAAAAAGAAAAAAACAGACATCGTGTTAGATTTGCTATTAGAGAAGATATATACATTTTCTTTAAGGAGTATATTAGTGGAAATATTAATGGTGTAGCTACTTCTAATATAGTAAATGCACTTTCATTAATACGTAAATATAAGGAGCAATTTGATAGAGAGAAGCCTCAAAAGTCGTTGGAAATAGCAAAATTTATTTATAATAAAATCAAATTAATCTTTACTGAAATTCCTAAGGAGACGGATTTAAATAAATTATTTGAAATAATCAATAATAGAGGTGTTCAGCTTCAACATCATGAAATTTTAAAAGCACAATTGTTAAATAAAATACCTTCAGAGGACATGCTAAAATACAGCTATATATGGGATGCTTGTTCCTATATGGAAAGTTATGTTGAAAAAAACATTAGAGATATAGCAAAAATTAAAATTCAAGATATGTTTGATAATGATAATGCTAAATTAGGTAGTGAAAAGCTTTCTGATCCTAAAGAAGTATTCAAATTTATTCAGGGAATACAAGAGGAAAGTTTTAAACCACTAAGTCTCTCATATATTCTAAATTCTAATGAAAATTATAATTTGGAAAGAAATTTAGAGGTAGAAGAATATGAAGCAGATGAAGTTAGAAGTATTATTACATTTCCAATGCTGCTTCAACATACATTGAGAATTTTTTTGGTAAAGAAAAATGAGAAAGATATACCTAAAATACTTGATAAGGAATTATTGCAAATCTTTTCTACTAGCTTTTTTACACCAAATAGAAAAGATGATGAAATTAAAGAATTTATTGAGCTTCTTTGGAAAGTAAGGTACTTATTTGACAAGCATATTATCAAATGGGTTCGTCAGGAAGATAGTGAAACTCACTTAATTTGTAAACTGGAAAAATATAATAATTATCTAAGAAGACGACGACCTACTTCAAATGAAGGAGAAGCACTTCTACAAAGTATGCTTTATCATTCACAACAAATTACTACTCATTATTGGCTTACACCATATTTGAATTATCTATTAAATCATAATGGTCAAAATGGATATGAATATTTAAAAAATCTTGATAATTATTTACTTTGTTCCATAGAACAGGAATCTTTATCTGAAAGGACAAGAAAATTTTTAGAGGATGAAGACTATAAACCAGAATTAAGCACAGCTATATTAAATGAGCCAGTAGGAACAGCGTTTCCACATTATTGGTTTTATAAGCTTGAATATATTCTTTGGGAAAAGCTATCACAGAAAAGAGATGATGATAGATGGAAGAATTTTAAAATGACTGCGAAAAACTCCGTTGAACATATATCACCTCAAACTCAAAGGGATACAGATACGAATACAGTTTCTAAGGATATGCTCAATAATTTCGGTAATTTAGCTTTAGTTTCTAGAAGTATTAATTCAGAATACAGTAATTTACCTTTTAATGAAAAGAAACAACGATTTGAAAATAATAATCGTGTTAAACTTGATTCTTTAAAAATGGATTTGATATATAAAAATGATGTATGGAATGATGAAAAAGCAAAAGAACATCAAAGTGAAATGATTAAGATGTTTAATGAGTATTTAGAAATTGATGATGACATTTAAGAAATAATAATTAGGAAGATTGTTAATGTTAGCTTCAAAATAATTAATAATAGTAGTAGTAGTTTTTTATAAATATAAAAAAGAGGGTAAGGTGGAAAGTATGTCAGTAGAAAAGTTTATTAAAGAAAATGTTAAATCCTTAGGTGATAAGGTATTTGTTGCTCCAGAAATACCAGAAAAGAAAATTAATGGTGCAATTGCTGGAATAGCACAAGGAGTTAATCCAGAATATGTTTTAGCCGTTGTAGATACAACTATATTTGGTAGTGCTAAAGAAGGCTGTTTGTTTACTGGAGAACATGTATATATACATGCATTAGGTTTTGATGCTGTTAAAATTCAGTTAAGTACTATTTCAAAAGCGGAATATGTATGCACAGAAATAAAAAAGGATAATGGAAAATTTGATCAGAAAAAGGATGTTATTATTTATTTTAAAGATGGTGGAAATAAAAATATTACTGGGGATATTTCAATGATTTCACTTGAAAATTTTGCAAAATTAATTAATGGAATTGTTGAACAAGCACAAGATGAAAGTGATTTTGTTAGTACTTCTCAAACTTGTCCTTTGTCAATGATGGATGTGGGAATTAAGAAGGCTTACATAAAATTAGTTTGTAATTTTACTTTTTCGGATGATAATCAAATTGATGCAGAGGAATATGCAGAAATTATATCATTAATCGTAAGAATAGAAATGGCAACGGAAGATCGTTTAGAAATAAGAGGATATATGGCTGACTATGAAAAAATTGAAAATAACGAAGATCTATTAATTTACTTAGATAAAAATGTAGATGAAGGAAGCTTAGATGTTGTAAAAAAATCTTTATTAAAAGATATAATTTATATTTTTAGAAAGAAAGATAAAGAACAAAACTGGAAGGAAAATGAATTTATTGTTAAGTTACATAAGGATTTAAATATTGACGAAGAACAAGTAGAGTATATTGTAGCAGCAATAATAAATGATGAAGAAATATTGTCACAAAGAAAGAATGATACTGAAATTACTAAATCTATGAAAGATCTAGCATCTAAAGCTACAGCGGTTGGTGTGCCGCTTGCAGCAATTTATTTATCAGGATCAGTAATGGGTGTTAGTGCGGCAGGTATTACATCAGGGTTAGCATCCCTTGGAATGGGTGGAGTACTTGGATTTTCAAGTATGTTTACTGGAATAGGGGTAGCTGTTTTACTTGGAGTTGGAACTTATAAAGGAGTAAAGAAAATTACAGGATTAAGTGATTTAGAAAATAATAAGCAAAGAGAATTAATGTTACAAGCAATTATTAGAAACTCACAAAGATCATTAAATTATTTAATAGAAGACGTTAATGAGATTACTAGACAATTAAGAAATGAAATTGAAAAAGGCTTACAATCAGAAGTTAAAATTAGAAAAATTTCTGCAATGATAAGCATGTTAACAAAAGGTGCACAAGTAACTTCTGACAGAATTCAATATGCTGAAACTGAAAAGATTATAACTAAATTACCTAAACAATTAGATATTACACGTGTAAATGAATTAACAGATGGTGCAACAAAGGAAAAAATACGTGAACTTATTTTCGCTTGCTATAAGACAAAGAAAACTACTAATGAAGATGGAACTACAGAAGAAAATATGGTACTAGATGATAAAATGCCATGCGATAAATTACAAGAATTGCATGATGCTTTTGAAGGTATTGGTTATTTCAATGTTGCAGATGCAGCTATGGCATCTGTAAAAGGCGCAGCAAAGAGTCTTATGAAAAATATATTGGGGTAATGCTGGAGGAAATATGACAGTAAATATTAATAACCAAATGATGGATGACGCAGGGAAAGCTCTCCTTGCGCAAAAAAATCAAATGGAGAGTGTAGAAAAACAATTAGTAAAAGCGTCGGAGGCTATTTCAAATTTAGGAAAGTTAAATGATGATAATTTATCGGATCTTGATAGCCTGCTATTACAAGCAGAACAGCTTTGCGCAGCTAATGGAATAGATACATCTGAGATTTCTCAAACAGAAATTAAAATGGGAGAAAAATTAGTTGAATTAACTGATGAAGAAAAGGCGAATATTAGAGTTCCAGTTTTTGATGAATTAAGTACCATTGCAAATGACAATTCAACAAGTTGGGATGAGTATCTTACAAATATTGATAAATTTGCACTTGAAAATAATATAGACTTAAAGGTTGATCCATTTGAAAAATTATTATCACAAGCTGAAAAAGCAGAAATTGCTAAGAGTATACGCTCTGATTATACTATGAAAAAAGCTAATTGTGACAAATATGATTATATGATTGCAGCGTTTTGTGGAGTTGTTGCTGGATTAATTGACAGCTTTTTTGTTGGTATGCCAGATCATAGCAAACTAGGGAAGTGGACTAATGACCAGACAGATAAGTTTGTTGTGAAGATTGCTAAGATGAAAGGATGGCAGCTTACAGAAGGAAGCGGGAATAATATTGCAAATGCTATTCATTGGTTAGAAGAAAAATATAAAGTCAGCTATGACCAGGCAACTGGTAAAGCAGCAAATGATTTACTAGGAATGAGTTTAGCAAATCATCATATTAAATCACTAGGACATGCACCTGATTTAGTAGGTTTGATTTTTGCAATTGTAGATCAATTTACATCAACTTCACATTTTTTAGATAATGGAAGATTGATAACATTCAATACAAAAACTTCTACGTTAGAAGGAAACACTTTTGTAGGAAAATTATTTTGTGGTTTTTCTAATTGGCTTGGTCATTTGATTTCAGATGTTGCAGGAAGTTCAACTGGACGAAGAAATAATCTAGATGGATATGGAAGCGGAATACCTATGCCATTATTTGAATTATTTCAATTGTGCAATAAAGGTTCATTTAAGGTTTATCAAGGTAATAATAAAAGTAATAATCCCACAGAAATATCTTTGGCAGATTTATCAGTAAAGATATTTGAAAACCATTATGATGCAAGATTTGGTATAGCACAGACAATACCAGTAGCTATTAATGAAATATCAATTAGGTTATTATGGGCTATAAAAAGCAGATTTTATTCTAATAAGAGTTGGGGTGAATGCATTCCGATTGGAAGTCATCCAGATTTACGAAGAATGTTGCTTACAGGGCATGGGGTATTGTGTTTAGTAGATGGAATAGATGCAATAGCTCGATCAAAAGGACAAATTTTATTATTTGCACTACACCTTAATTTTGTAGCATGGAAAAGATTGGCTTTTTCGGGACTTTTGGAAATTAGAGCATTGTATAAAGAAAATGCTCTAGATATTACAGCATTAGATCATGACTTAAGAAACGAGTGGACTAGATTATATGGAAATATTTAAATATGGTGATGGCGCTTTTATTTATTCAGTACAATGGAAAGGAATTGCTAATCTTAAGCAATTCCTTTTTTGCACTTTAAATCTAAGATTAAAGTTGAAGATAATTGTAAAGAAGTTTATTCATTAAAATTCAAATCTAATGTAGTAGAGTGAAATTTTAGTTCACTTTAGTATGATATTCTATTTTTAAGAAATAAATTATTAAATCAAGTGATAAAAATATGGATATTTTGTCTAATTTATATTAAATAGAAAAATATTATATAATAAAGTAAATAATTACTGTATAATATGAAACATGACACGAAAAGTATAATTCTAAATAATTAAGGATGGTGTGGATGCAAAATGGAAGGAACAAATTCATTAAGTATGAATCCAGAAATATATCTAGGTGAGTTAAACAGGAGAATAAATAAGATATATTTAGATTCTTTAGCATTTGGAAATGATAAACTTCAAGAAGAAATACGGAATTTATTAAAGAAAACAATAATTTCAGAAGTATTTAATGAAAAATATATTATTGCTATAGCAGGTTTACAGGGAGTGGGTAAATCTACAATAATGAAAATATTATATGATTTACCAGATGATATAATTCCTGAAACAAGAAGCATTGGAGAAAGAATACCGGTAGTTGTTACTGAATGGGAGGAAAATTATTACGGATTTAAGGCGAAAATAATTAATATTAATAATAAAAAAATTGAAATAAAAGATAAAATAATAGATAATGCTGTGGAGTTTTTCGAGATTTCTAGGAATCCATCTATGGAATATATTATTTTAGAGTTGATGGTTCCTCGCAAATTTTTTAAAACTACAAACACATCGTTTGTTTTATTACCTGGTATAAATCAGAAAAATGATTCATGGAATGAACTTGCAAAGTATGTTCTATATTCTGCGGCTAATAGTATTTTAGTATTTAATGAACAAAGATTTAATGATCCTAATAATACTAGCCTTATTCAAAGTATTAAAAGTGATTTTAATAGTGCAAAACCAATAGTGGCATTAACTTTTGGAGATCAAAGTGCTGATGGCAATGTAAGTTTGAAAGAACAATTTATAAAGCAATTTAATGTACCTTCAGTAGAATCAGATAGAATTATTAGAACAAGTACAAGAGAAAATGATATCTCTAGATGGTGTAATGAAATGATTGCTGCACTTGGGAAATACTCTGATATAGAAAAAGAATTTAGATTAAAACAAATAGAGGTATTAGATCAATTGTTATTAAAAGATCTTAGTAGCATTCTAAACAATATGGAAAAAAAGAATTGCAGTTATGATTTGCTTGAAGATTCTGGATCAAAAGATTCAGTCAGAAGAATAATGAATAAAGTAAATAAAAGAAAAGACTCAATAAAGAAATATTATCATAAAGAAATAGAAAAACAAATAGAGAATATTGCATTTGAAGCTTCAAATAATATGAAGGATTATATAAAAGATGAAAGTATATTATATAAGCTTAAAAAGCAAATATTTTCAGAATCAATAGAGGATATTGATCAATTTAATAATAATATAATGAGCAGTTGGAAGAGAGCAGAAAATAATAAATTAAATACGCTAAGCTATAGAGCAATCGAACAAACTATGTATAATGAATATCCGGAAATAAAGCAAATTAATGGGTATGGAATAAAGCAGCTAGATCAAGAGGAAATTGCAGTTACAACGGTTGAAGGGGGTTCTAATAGAAAGCTAGCTAGAAATAAAGAAAAAATTGAACGTTCAATAATGGATATAATGCAATTATTTAAAGTTAGAAATGGTGAACTATCAGGTGAAATACTTGAATCAGTTGATTATATCCCGCTACTTGCATTGCATGTCATGTTGGTTATAGATAGTAATTTTAATAATTTAAATGACACGGTATATTCTAATTTGGCATATAAAAATAAATCTGAAGTAGTAGATACACTTGGAGAATCTGCTAAGCAGCAATTAAATATTTTAAATGGAGTAGCAGCAATTTTAGGTATTGATGCGACTGATGGAACTGGTAATATAGTACAAGATATATTAGCGAGTTTAGGAATTCAAATTAGTGCATCTGCATCGGTTGCAATTACAGGATTTTTGGGAGCTAGTCTAGTAGGAATTAATTTGGTTTCAAAATTAAATAAAGCAGATATTAAAACTTGGGGGTACTCACGAGCAATTATTGGTTCTATAAAAGAAGAAGTATACAATGACATGAGAGAAAAATTTGATGATCTTGTAGATAAGATATTTAATAAAATCGAAGCTGAACTTGAAAAAGGATTTGGATTAAATGAAAGAGAGTCCAGATATTTTATTTGTCAAAAAGATATAAGCGAAACAAGAAGTTTTGGTCTAGAACTTAGGGAGCAAATTAATGGATATAGATGTTATTTGGGATAAGCTATATGAAAGAAAGTTAAATTGGGCATATAAGGGTAGAGAAGATTTTTATAAAACAATTAAAGATAAAGACATAATGGAGGTATATAAAAATTCTGATCAGGAAATAAATGTTTGCGTTTATGGTAGATCTCAAGTTGGAAAGACAACTTTAATTCTTAAGTTAATAGGGATTAAAGAAGAGTACATTCAGAAAGTAGGAGATATATTAAGGGGTGGAAGACCAAAGGGAAATTCTGCTACAATTGTTGCAACAATTTATAGTATGTCAAATGATAATTATTTTTATTACCAGGAGACTGGTGGAAATGTATTAAGGTATACGGAAGAGGAAATTATAAAACAATTAGCTGAACTTAGAGAAAAAGCATATATAGGAGTGGCAGCATTAGATAGAGTTAAGATAAGCATACCTAAAAAATTTTTTGAAGAGAAAATTGAAGAAAGAAATATCAATATAATAGATTTGCCTGGAATTGAAAGTGCGGATGAAAGAGAATATAATCATGTAGCTAAAATAGTTAAGAAATTTGTGCCCATTTCTAATATGATAATTTTAATAGAAAGAGCAGATCAAGTAGCGTATCTTGGAAAGTTAAAACTGCCAGGAATTGATTATTGGTATGAAGAAATGGAACGATTTAAGCTAGTGTTAACTCGCTCTGTTTCTAATAGGTCAACTCAAAAAGAGTTAAGAGAAATAATTGATATTGATAAAGAGAAATATGTAAGACTATTTGAGTCAGATATTTGTAAAGATGCAAATATGATAGAATTAAAAAATAATATAGTATTTCCATTAGAATACGGTGAATCATGGGATGAATTAAAAAAAAGTGATAAGGATCTAACTACTAAAATAATTCCTATCCTAGATGAATTATATGACCAACTATTGCAAGATATAGTAGAATCTCAAAATCCATATAATCAATTCATAATGAGTATGAAAATGCATAATAGAATTAATAAAGTTATACAAAGAAAAATAGATGTTTTTACTGATGAAATAAATTTACTTGAAAATGATATGGTAGAAAAACATGAGATACTTGGGAAGAGAAGAGCTGTTTTGAATCAATGTAACTGCATTTTACAGGAGAAAGAAGAACAGTTAGATAAATTAAAAGAAATAGAAGCAATAGAAAAAATAAAATTTGATTCAATAGAATATAGCTTTACTAAGTATGCTAGCTCGCTAAAAGGTTACGTTGAAGAAGAAATCTCAATAATTGTAGAAAAGGCTAATAATTTAATTAAAGAACTAGATAATGAAAATATAATAATAAAAAATCAAACAAATTCAATTGCTTATAAAGAGGCAGCATGTTATTTAAAAAGATTAGATGATTATATTATAGATATTTATTTTATTGATTCTAATTTTTATGAAGATAAAAATCAGGCTGAAAAAACTGTAAGTAAAATAAAAGAAAAGGTATCTGAATATTTAGAAGATCAAATAAAAAATTATGTGGCAAAAGAAAAAAAAGAAATTCTAAAACAAATTACGAATATGCAATCAAAGAAAAGAGTAATTGATAAAGTATGCATAGACAGTACTAAAGAAATAGAAGTTAATGAAAAAGAGATATGCAAAAAGAAAAAGGATCTTGATATATTTAAAATAAAGTCAGAAGAAGATAGAAAAACGACTGAGAATTTTACTAAAAGTATTTATAGTAGTTATCATGATGAAATGAATGCTATTTCAAGAAATATAAATGATAATAAAACTCCAGTTGAGATTAAAATACTGAATTTATTTTATATGTATCTAATTTCAGATGAACTAAGTAAACTGGAGGGATTATTAGGGTGAATAATAATGATAAATTATTAGTAGGAGACGAAGCTAAAAATAGTATAAAAGAACTATTTAATAAGCTTGTATTAAATGATATTAGAGAATTAAGCACAGCAAATAATAATGAGCTTACTAGGAAGATTGATAGTATTAAAAAGGATGTTACTTTAGAACTTAATGTTCCTATGATAAATATAAATAGAAATGTTGAGGAATTAAAAGAAGAGAGTTCAAACATCAAAAAAACAATAGAAAATTGTAGCGATGATGCACTTGATGAAGTTGAAAAAATTATAGGTGAAAATGGTAATAATACAAAAGAGCTTATTAAGAATAATAAGGATTTTCTATTAAATGAGATAAGTATATTATCAAAAGAGGTAGCAAAACAAAACATATTCTCAAAGGATAGTATTCTTAATAAAATCAATGAAATTAAGGAACAACTTGATTCAAATGCTGATGAATTACATAATCATAATAATGAGGCATTGATAAAAGTTGCTGATTGCAAAAAGACAATAGAAGAAAGATTAATATTATTGGAGAAGGAACTATTAACAAATAAAGAATCTATGGAAAAAGAATTTGATGATTTTAAGGAAGTTATATTACCAAGAATTACTGAAATAGAAAGTACTTTTCTAAGTAAAAATGATGAGCTAATTAAATTTTATGAAGATAAATATTTAAAGGAACGAGAAGTAAGTGTAAAAAGGGAGAAAAAAGTAACATTATTATTTATTATAGTTATTGTACTACTCGTAGTTTGCACTGGAATGATCATGGTTATGAAATAGAAATCAATATATTAATAATATTATTTAGTTACGAATTGATTAAGCAATTGAGCGCAATTTAAAAACTAATAATTATTATAAAGTTAAAGGCGCTGTGGTAAGAAACCTTATTTTAGTCCCTTAAAGAGATAGTATTCAAACAGAAATAGAAAAAGTCATTCAAAGAAGAATGACTTTTTCTATTTCTTTCTTATATTATTAAAATTTTCCTTAGAACTATAGTATAATAAGTATATGAAATGAAGGTAACTATTAAATCAATCTTGCAAATACGAGGAGTAATAATATGATTAATATTAAAGAACTTAAAGAAATATTTGATATTGAAGATTTAGAGGGAAGAAGAATTAGTGTTGAAAACAATGCGATACCTATTATAGAGCAAATAGCAAGCTCTTTTTTAAATATGATTCAGAATCCTATACTTAATCGATGCACTATAAAAAGTGGTTTTGATGTTAGCGTGAAAAAGGCATGGGCTGTATTACAGCAAAGTTCTATTCAGGATGAAAATACAGTAATAAATTATTTGAATATAGAGTTTAATTTTAGTGAAGATAGCTTAAATATTAATATGAATTCAGAATTTTATAGATTTGCAGAGGGACTTGCAAAGAACAAAGGTGAATTTAGCCAGGACAGCAAGAAGAATTTTGATGAAATGTTAAATCAATTAAAAGAACAACAAAATATTAATATTTGTGGGTTTATAAATGATGAAAGAATAATGTTAAATATTGAAACTTTTAAAGCATATCTTGAAGAGTATTACCCAAGGGAGAAAAAAAGAAAACCAGTATTAATTTTTGGTAACCAATCAGCAATAGATGATTCTATGGCAGAACAAGAAATACTTAAAGTAATTCAAAATGTATGGAATGATTTAAGTCCTATTAGAAATTACATAATTTCTGATCAGGAAAAAAGAGATAAAGTAATAAATTTAATTTCGCTTTTGAAGGATCACACAGGAAAAACAAAAATAAAAAGTTTATTTGGATATGAATATGATGTTGATTTCCAGATTCCAAAGAGGAAAAAAGGGATTTCAGAAGAGTCTTTTGAGCAAGATGTATTTCTGTATAGTAATAATCAAAAGATTTATAGATGCACAATAAAATATGTCTTGTATTTTGCGAAAGAACCACATGGAATGATACAACTTAAGTATGGTAATAAAGATGTATTAAACAATCATATTACGGAGTTATTATCGGAAGACGTATGTAGATATTATATTTATGGTAATTTTAGAGATAGCAGGCAAAACATAGAATTAGCATTAGAAAGTAATAATTTCAATAAGGATGAAAAGGCATACTATATTGGCACATATAGCAATATAAAGCAAAATTTCACCGAATCAATAGAAGAAATTAAAATTAATATGGTAAAGGCTGCCTTATTGATTGCTGATGGTAAAGGGATAATAAAATTGCTTAAAAAACCATCTTTAGATTCTACAATAGTAGAGAATATCGAAAATGATAATGAAGATGAAATGGTTTCAGATTATTCTGACCTAAGTATGAAATTTAAAGATATCTATTGGGCCATAGAACAAAGTCCTTATGTTTTTGAAAAAAGTATTATAAGAGATTTTCATTTAAATTTGACTTGCTTAACTAATAAGGAGAAGAATACAGCTAAGCATTTTGTAATATTAAACGGAATTTCAGGAACAGGAAAAACTAAGATATGTAGTCTATATGCCAATGCAGTTTATGGAATAGATTTGGAGAGTAAAGATAACAAATATCTTCAAATAATACCTGTAAAACCGGATTGGACAGACTCAACGGATTTATTCGGGTATTATAATAACAGGGACAAAAAATATATCAAAACTGATTTTCTTGATATGATTTTAAGAGCAGAAAAAGAACGTGAAAAACCTCATTTTGTAGTACTGGATGAAATGAATCTTGCAAGGGTTGAATATTATTTAAGTGATTATTTAAGTGCTGTAGAGTCAGGAAAAGAAGTTACACTTCATAATGAAGAGCAATTAAAAGATGGCATCCCAAGGAAGATATCTATTCCTTTAAATTTTTATTTAATTGGTACCGTGAATACTGATGAGACAACTTATAGTATCTCAGATAAAGTACTAGATAGAGCTTTTGTTATGACTTTTACAGAAGTAGATTTTAAAACATATTGGGCTAAGGAAGAGAATGAAAATCTAAAACAACAATTATCTGAAGAATTTTTATGGATACAGGGTATTCATGAGATACTTAAAGAAAAAGGGCTTCATTTTGGATATCGTTCACTAGGCGAAATGCTTTATAAAATGTATGGAAATCTGCAATTAGGAGAGGATGGCATGTCAAGAACAGAAGCATTTGACAGTGTCATAACTGAAAAAGTTTTACCTAAAGTAAGAGGTGATGCTGGAATTGAATCAACATTAGTCGAGCTTGGGGAGTATTTAAAAAATAATTGTGGATTTAAAGAAAACTCAAAAACATTAGTTCATTTAGCACGAATGAGACAGGAGTTAGAGACGTATGGAACAACTCAATTCTGGCATTAACAGTATAGATATATATATAAAAGCCGAAAATAGTGATTGGATTAAGCTGGAAGAAGTGTGTGAATCTAATGGCCGTTTTTTTCGGGAAGCTGCAAGTTATAAATGGAAGTACATTACAGAAAAAAGAGTAATATTTAAAATAGAGGAAGAATCCTTATCTGCTTATTTAAGTAATAATGAAAGATATGGTGAATTCACACTGCCTTTTCATACTGGAAATATAATTTTTCAATTGTTAGATGCTGATAATCCTAAGCAGCAGCTTTATTTAGGGAAATCCTTTGTGTATAGTGATGAAAGAAAACTATCACAAAAGGATTTTGAAAAGATGATTGAAGATATAAATGAGATTGCTAATGTTTGCTTTGGTTATACAGGGTTAAAATACAATTTTAGTATTAAGAGCAGAAGTCAGGATAATTATGAACCACTGTGGAGTTATATTGAAGAGCACTTTTCTGATTTACAATTATTATTTAGAAGCATTGAAAATGCGCCTAAAAAGCAATTAAAACCACAAGAGCAATTCATAAAAATACATAAGGTGAGAAAAGTTAACAACCAGACTAACAATTGGATTGATAAATATGAGGATAAATATGGGAAAGAACCAAGATATGTGAGGACAAGTAAGGCGACAGAAAATTATAATACATTTGAAAATCGTATAATTAAATTTCAATTAATAAAGCTTAAAGCTCTTTTGAATGTTTTTGCCAGATGGTTCACTAATAAGAAATCAGATAATGAACAAGAGAAATTAAGTTACAGTAATAAAGCAAAACTTGCAGACAAGTATGGTGATTTAGTTTCGTATTGGCTTAAGAATACATTTTTGTTTGAGGTTACAAGCGAGCATATTGTGCCAAGAATTACTCAAGTATTTAGAAAAGATCCACTATATAGGAAGTGGTGGTTATGGTTTGATGAATTATATAAAAATGAGAAGTATAATGTAAATACTGAAGGCAGGGAAATTCCTTTGACAAAAACTTATGACTTGTATGAGATATGGACATTTATGAAAATACTAAAAGTCTTTGAACAAAATGGACTTATTAATGATACAAGTTCTTTGTATATAGTTAAACGAGAAGGAATCTTCTTTAATTTAGCGAGGAATAAGGATTGCGTGGTAGAGTTAAATAATGGATGGAAGTTAACATATCAGAAGACATTTAGATGGGATACAACCCCTTATAAGTCCTTTACACAAAAAATGATACCGGATATTGTCTTGGATACTGGGGAAAAAATGATAGTGCTTGATGCTAAATACAGAGTTCAGGGTAATTTAGGTAATGCACTTTCAGAATTGCATAAATATAGAGATGGAATAGTGGAAAAAAGAAGTAACAAAAGAATCGTCAGAGAAGCATATATTTTGGCACCTAGAACTAATAGTCAAAGGAAGTATAATGACGGTTCTAATGAAATAAATGAAGAGCAAGAAGGAATAAACTTCAAAGAGATTTTCTCGGAAGTATATAGAAAAGAATACAAAATGGGTGCCTTCGAATTTATGCCCTTTGGAAATTTATATGAGTTTGAAAATTGGCTAGATGATTTTATAAGGAATGAATTACATTTTGAAGAGGTGATACTATGATAAGAGAATTGCATTACTTACCCTTATACACGAATTCTCGAGAGCAGCTTATTGAGCACTCAATTAATGCAATAAAAAAAGGTAAGAAAGTTATATATATTGCACCATCCCGTGAAGTTATGTTTGATGTCCGAAATAGAGTTATTGGAATGTTAGGTGGATTGATGAATATCACTATATGTGGATTTGATGACTTGGAGATGGAGATATTTGAAAGATCTAATAATAATCTAACTGTTATAAGTAAGGATGAAGCTGCTATATTACTGACAAGGATTATAGACAAGTTAAGCGAAGACAGAAAACTTCAGTCTTTAAAGGTAGAAGATAATTTATCAGGGCTCGTAAATTCTATCTATGATTTAATTAAATTATTTAAAAGGCAGGCCATCACCCCAGAAAAGTTTCAGAAAATCATAGATCAGTTTAAAAATAATACGGTAGATAACTATACAATAAATAAATTTGTAGATATCTATAACATTTATGAGTTATACAGAAGAGAACTCATTTCATTAAAGCTTACAGATGTTGATGATAGATCATTTATTGCATGCGAGGAAATTGGAAAGTGTGGCATTATGGATGGTGTGGAAGAGTTTATTATTGATGGCTTTATAAATATTGATCCTATAAATGTAAGTTTAATAAAGACCATAATGGAAAGTTTTTCTGAAATCAACTTAAGGTGCAGTGTTCCATTTAGGACAGATAGTACTGAAGCATTTCTTGAAGAGAATATTGTAAAAGACCTTTTAGGTTTGGGTTTTATTGAAAAGGAACAGATTTCAACTTCTGAATTATTAATTGATCCAAGCATTAGAGTTTTATCACAGGGACTATTTAATTTAAGCACCGAAAGAATTTCTAAAGGGGAAAGTATTGCAATATTGAATGCTCCCTGTATTGAGGATGAAGTGCGTCAAACAGCAAGAGAGATAAAGAAACTTGTAATGGAAGAAAAGGAAAGTCTGGAAAATATAGCTATAGTAGTAAACGATGCTGAGCAATATGAAGATTATATGATTGAAGTTTTTAAGGAATTAGGCATAAAACTTGATTATATTCAAAATAAAAGTATAAGCAGTCATCCTATTTTTAGGCTTGTGATTGAAATTCTTCATTTGGTGGAGCAGGCAGAAGCTAATAACTTTATTGACAAGGAGAAATTTGTTGATATTATATTATCTCCATATTTTAATTTTTATCAGTCTTCTAAAGAAACTGCCAAGGAATATCTTTATGTTGTTAAGAATCTAAAAGATACCGTTAATTATGAGGCTTCACTTGAAAAGATAATAAATAACATTAAGTCAACTGGTGAAAGTAAAGATATGGTTGAATATGAATTTAAGCTTGAGACTATTACTCAGGTGAAAGAGATAATAAATTTTTTCTATAAGAGTAATAATGATTTTCCGAGGGAAGCAATTGCAAAAGAGTGTTTTGAATTCTGTATTAAAATAATCGATAGTTTTATGATTGCTCAAAAGATAAAGGATCTTTATAAAGAAAAATGTGATATTATGTTTTACCGTGAAAATATTGAGGTTTACAGACAAATATTAAATATTTTTGAACGAGCTAATGAAATTCTTGCTCTTACTAAAACTGATGAGAATATTAGCTGCAGCCGTTATATAGAACTTATAGAGAATATAGCCAATAGTGCACATTATACAGTTTTCTCAGGAGCTAATGGTGGAGTAAAAGTTATAGAACCTGACTTGCTTAGAGGAGTTAATTTTGATTTTATCTTTGTATTGGGACTTAATGAAGGAGCATATCCTAAACTTAACCAAAAGCATTTAATTCTAAGCTCAGTTGAGTTGGAGTTAATCAGAAATTATGGAATCCGCTTAGAAGACCTTGATTGGGAACTTCAGAGAGAAAAAGTCAGGTTTATTTTAACCTGTAGTTCCGCGGTTAAGGGATTATATTTAAGCTATAGAACCGCAGAGGAGGATGGCGGATACATGATAAAATCCGGTTTCCTTGATGAAGTTCAATCAGCATTTTCTGAGACAGCAATAGAAAATATTGTAAAACCAAAGATAGCAATGAGAAACAGATTTGATTTTAATAGTAAAGCAGTTTGGAGTCCAAACGAATTGAATAAAAATATTCTTAAAGGTATATGGCAGGAAAGAGATTACAATGTTTCATGTGTAAGCCAAAATTATAATAGTTTAGTTGAGGAGCACAAACAAAATCTTGGAGTTATTATTCAGCTTGGTAAAATTGAGCACAGCAGAGATTATTATAAAAAGTATAATGAATTTGATGGTAGGTTAAGTAATGAAATAGATTTAAATTCTCTTGGACATTTTAGTGCTTCAAAGATAAATACCTACAAAAAATGTCCTTTTAAATTCTATCTTCAAAATATGCTAAAACTGAATAATTTCGAAGAAGAAGAGGATTTAGATCCAAGAAGCAGAGGTACACTGATTCACTCAATTTTAGAAATGTATTATAGATGTGGAGATTCTAATGGAATATATGATGCTGAAACTGAAAAGTATGCTGTAAATGAAGAATGGTTACGGAATTGCATTGATAAAGCAATAGCCAAAGCTGGGTTTACTAGTTTGAATGATTTTGTTCTTAAGCAATATTGCGAAGAGCTTTTTAATAAGTTAGGTTCATTTGTAGAAAAGGATTCGCAGATGTTAAATAATTATAAGTCTCAAAAAAATGCTATATTGAGGCCATATATCTTCGAACTAGGTTTTAAGGATAGTGAAAGTTTTGCACCATATACGTTTAAAGGCTTTATTGATAGGATAGATTTAGAATTTAATAATGATGGCAAGTTTACCGGAAATTTTGTTATATATGATTATAAGGGTTCCGTTGATTCAAAATTTAAAGATTCTGTTACGGGTAAGGATCTTCAACTAACAATTTATTATTTTATTATAATGAGGCTTTTAAAAGAAGGATTTGAGTATGAAAAACAGTGGATAAAACATGACAATCCAAAATGCTTGGGTTTATTCTATTATAGCTACAAGGATAAGCATGTTACAGCTAAAATAGATGATTATTCTAAAGAAGGCATGTACCTAGATGTTTGTCAGGACATTCTGACTCATAAGAGAGATAGTATGAACAAACTAAGCTTTGATACCTTGATACAGCTTTTAAGTAGTAAGATTTATGAAGCAATTAAGAATATTGAATCAGGAAATTTTACATTGCCTTTCGAGTGCAGTTCTTATGATAATGAATTTATTAGCTGTGAATTTAGCCATATTTGTCGATATAACGAGCAGAGGCTTGAAATTAAAATAAAAGAGGTGGAGTGATGGAACAGTTTACGGCTAGGTTGCTAGAAAACTTAAATGAAGAACAAAGGGAAGCAAGCAGAATTGATAAAAATATAGCATTAAAGGCAGGAGCAGGATCAGGCAAAACAAGAGTTTTAACCACACGCTTTATCCGAATACTTCATGAAGATAAATCTACAAACTTAGATAACATAGTTGCAATTACCTTTACTAAAAAAGCTGCCCTTGAAATGAAAGAGAGGGTTAGGAAGAATATTGATGAAATAATTCAATGGTTTAAAGAAAATAAGAAATCAAATTCGGAAGAAATTTCTCGATGGATTAGTTTCAAAGAAAGGATTACTGATGCAAGAATCAGCACATTTCATAGTTTTTGTGAGAAAATTATAAAGGAAAATTGGTACCTTATTGGAATAAATCCGGATTTTGCTCTTATAGATGATATAGATGGACAGTTACTGGTAAAGAAATTAATTGAAGAAGTTATTGCAGAATTTACTGATTACCAATCTGAAAAAATGAAAGCAATAATTGATTTATACGGGATTGATTTTATACTAAAGGGTAATTTAGCGAAGTTTGTTCGCAGCATATATTTTAAAAGTGTATCAGATGAAAAAAGTATCAACGAAATTAAAGAGAATATGAAACTTGCAAACAGAAAAGCGAAATGCAACGATGATGTTGAAAACAAATTTGATATAAATATTGAAGCTAAATTTCAGAGTATGTTTAATATTGAAAATGTAATTGCGGATATTATAGCGCTTTTAGATAGTAAATATAGCGACATTAAAAAGGATAGTAATGTGCTTGACTATAATGATTTGGAGAAGTATGCAATACAACTTCTGGAAAGCAATGATAATTTGCATAACTACTATAGAAATAAGTTTAAATATGTCATGGTAGACGAATTTCAAGATACTAACAGTGTTCAGAAAAAGATATTATATCTTCTTACAAGGAATATAGATGGAAGTTTTCCTAATGGGAAGTTATTTATAGTTGGTGACATCAAACAAAGTATTTACCGTTTTAGAGGAGCAGATTATAGAGTCTTTGATGAAGTATGTGAAGATTTGAAAAAACAGTCAGTAGATGACGAAGAACCTGTGAAATATCTCTCTTATTGCTATAGAAGTCAACCTAAAATAATTAATACTGTGAATTCAACCTTTAAAAATATAATTGATGATTATCAGATGCTTAAGTTTCCAGAGAACAGTGAAACAACTGAAGAAGTTGATAAGAACGTGGAACTTATATTATATGATAAACCTCCTGCAAATAATGAATTTAATAATAACAAAAAGTACATTATAAAGAATAATGGCGATAGTATAAGCCTTCATGAGGTTATTGCAAAACTAAATAATAACCATTTTAAATCTGCTAAACAGATTGAAGCTGAAGCCTTAGCATCCGCAATTAAGGGATTGATCGATCCAAAAGGAGTATATAAATTTCAACCTAGGGATATAGCAGTATTATTGAGAAGTAGAACAAACCTGCAAACATACGAGAATTCTTTAAAGAATGCAGGAATCCCATACTGTATTTTAGGTGGTATCGGCTTTTTTGATAATCAAGAAATAAAAGATATTATAAATCTTTATAAGTTTTTATTTGATGATACAGATAGAGTTTCATTTGTCGGGATAATAAGATCTCCTATTTTTGGAATATCTGATGATATGCTGATAGATGTAATGAAGGACAATGAAGAGAGCGAAAATTATATAGAAGCGCTTGAAAAGATTAATGTGGATAATAAGGAATACGAACTTTTAAAGAGAGCTGCTCAAATAATGAGGGAGCTTAAAGGAATGGTAGGCATTTTAAATACATATGATATGTTCAAACATATAATTGAAAAAACAGATTATATGGGTATTATGCTTACATTGAATCAGGGACAGCAAAAGTACAGAAATATAGAAAAGCTACTACAAATAGCAAGGGAATTTGATAAAAAGTTGATATACTCTGCAAGAGAGTTTATAGGCTATATTGAGACAATTCAGGAAAACTCAGATAGAGTTGAAAATGCTAGCTTAGATACAGAAGATTCTAATGCTGTTAAGATTATGACAATACATGCATCTAAGGGACTCGAGTTTAAAGCTGTATTAATTCCTGATATGAACAATTCAGGAAAGCATTTTAAGGATAAATTAATTTATGATAAAGAATTTGGTATTCTTGCAGTTGGATTAAAAGAAGATGGAGAAGTGGATGTTAATTTAAATCCATTCTACGGATACTGCTATAATATGAACAAAATAGAGGAACGGGAAGAACTGATACGATTATTCTATGTTGCTAGTACAAGAGCAGAAGAATATTTAGGTCTTATTGGTTATAAAGAAGAAGCAGCAAAACTTGAAGAGTTTAAATCATTTATGAAGCAATTAAACTACTCTATGAGTAAAGACTCAGAGAAGTGTGGAATTAATGTTTTGCAAGCTGATACAGAAGGTCATAAGGATGAGGATATTAATAGTGGTATAACATCAGATAAAATAGATGATAGAATAAGAGAACTTAATTTTTGTAAAGTGGAGCAAGGGTTAATGCATGGCTCCATTAATAAGTTAGAGTTTAATAAAAGAATGATAGCAAGTATAAGTCAGTATCAATTATATAAGCATTGTCCACGAAAATATTTTTGGAGGCATAAGCTAAGATTAAAAGACATATCTGAATTTACAGAGCAGAAAAGCCATGAAGGTATGAATGCGAATATTTCAGCCGCAGATAGAGGCATTGTAATTCATAAAGCATTGGAGATGGCTAATTCAGATAAATTGAATAAGGAAGAAACCTATTTTTTACTGAATAAACTTCTGACTTCTAGATATTCAATTGGAAATGAAGAGCAAATAAAAGATACATATGAAGATTTCAAAAGGTATATAGATAACTACATTAAAATAGAATCGAACCTTGGCATAGATTATGATATAAGGATAAAAACTGAGGCTGAGCTTGATTTTAGATTTAAGCTTGATAAAGAGAATATATATATGGATGGAGTTTTTGATAGAATCGATGTATTTGAAGAAGGTGGTAAAGTATATGCGTATATAATTGACTATAAAACAAACAGAGTACAAAATGAACAAACAAAATTGGAATTGAAAAAGAAATATATGCCTCAGATGTTATTCTATGCTCAGGTATTTGAGAAACTTTACTGGCATGATGGTGTAAAACCAGAGCTTAGAGGAATATATCTATATTTACTTGATTCTGGTGAGTACATTTCAATTAATAATGATGATGAATCAAAAGTAAAGTTTATGGCTGAATTTCGTAATACTTTTAAACAAATACGTGATACAGATGAGATAAACGATTATAATTGTAAAATTGGCAAGCAATGCAACTTTTGTGAATATAAAGTACTATGCTCAGAATAAGTTTTAAGATAATAATAACATTATAAATTGTTAATTAAACCAAAATGGGCTGTCTACCTTTCTAAGTAACATGAGATGGTCCATTTTTTAGTACTAATAGTATTTTGTTAATTAATATTTACTATAAGAATCTATCTAAAATAACATAATAGATTAAATATAGTTTAAAGAAGTCAATTAGAGTAATAAATTTACTTTAATTGGCTTTTTTATTAGTACAGTAAAATTAATATTAAAAATTTCTGATCATTTACCCTAACTGTGAAAATTCTTCCCATATTGAGGTATAAACTAAGGGTGTAAATTAAGTGCGAGATAAATAGGAGGAATTATTATGTCAACATGGAGTTGTAACCAACAAGTATGCGCATCTTGTAGATACTGGTGCGGAGCAAGAAGCATTGATTTTATGGCAAATTTTTTTGATGCTAAAGAGGAAAAAGGAGAATGTGCAGGGCCAAGTGGAAGTTTTAGAGGAATTGAAATGTGGGAATCGTCTTCTTGTAGCGTGTGGGAAGCATTTAGAAAAGAATAATTAGGATTATAATCCTGCCTCCTGCAATGATAATATTGGATAATAAGGATCAAGGTGGTATAATGATTGTTAATATAAATTGTCGGGGGTTGGAGATGGGAAACAAATTAGGCTGTAAAAAAGCAAGAATTGTAGTCGAAACATTTTTTCTAATAAAATCAGGACAAGCAACTACAAAAAGTGAGCTTAGTGATGCTTTAGGCACAAAGATAGATAATATAGAAAATTATATTGAAGAATTAAATATGGATTTTGGAACAGATATTTATCTTAAAAGGAGAGCAGGAGATAATCAAGAAGGAAAGTATTTTGTCAGGGATGATGGAATATTGGGTAACTTAAAAAGAAATAACACTATAACCGCTGATGATGTTATGATTATACTTTCATCCCTAATTCAATCCCAATCTTTTATGGAGAATAAAATGTCTATTATTAAAAATAATCTTTTGGACTTTTTACCTAAAAATGAAGGTGAAAAACTAAAAGAAATGCTCCATTTTGAAAAAAGAAAAAATCACAGTGATGACGATATAAAAGATAATATGGAACAAATAAGAAAATCTATAGCTGATGAAAAGAAAATAATTTTTATGTATAAAAATTCTGAAGGAAAATTTAAGAGACATAGAGTAACTCCATATAGTTTTGCTTCTAATCTAGGAATGTTTTATATAATTGCAAAAAGTGAAGAATGGGATTCCTTAAGTCATTTTAGAATTGATAGAATGCGAGAAGTAAAAATATTAGATGAAGAAGGGATAAAAGAAGAAAAATTTAATGTTAATAATTATTTAAAGAAAACTTGGAATATGTATGGAGGTTCTGAGACAAAAGTATTAGTTAAGTTTAAAGATGGCTGTAAAACAGTTGTTACAGAAAGAAATATGGTCGAAGGAAGAATGGTTGAGGAAGATAAAGATTATTTTATATATGAGTTTATTTGCAATGGTACAAAAGGAATAAAGCTTTGGATTATGGGTTTTGGTGGAGATGCAGAAGTTTTAGAGCCCGTGGAGCTTAGGGAAGAGATTAAAGAAATGGCAGAAAATATGATAAAGACATATATGAAATAATAAAAAAATATAACATTAACGTGAGAAAGAGGTAAAAGAATGAAATTAACAGATAAACAAAAAAGAATAATTGAAGAGGCATATAATCGTTATTTAAAATATATTGAGCCAGAGGAACAAAAATTAAAATATAAAAATTTAGAAATTGCACTTAATGAATTTAAGGGGAAATTAAGGAGATGGAAAGCAAGTGATAATGTAGATTTTATTATAGATTTTGCATTATCAAAAGAAGCACAAATTTTTGCTTCTGTAAAAGTAGGGCAAATTTTTATTGATGATTTCAAAATGTTTCTGAATAAGAAATCTATAAGGGAAGAACTTGAAAAGATGATTTATTATAAGTTTAACATAGATGATGATGCTCAAGAGCATTTTAGCATATCTAAACACGATATTATAGATTTTTTAGAAAAACAAGAAAAAGTAGATAAAGAAGAATTTAAATTAGGAAGACCTAAGATTTTAACTGGGCGATTAGTATTAATGATGTTTACAGAGTTATATACAAGTATAGCTGATATAGATGCTCTTAAAAATGTATGTAAAAAATTAGATAATCCTTTTCTAAAGAATGATAGATATTTAGCGAAGCATCGTCAAATAAGGTGCATGACTGATACTTATTTAATAGAAAATAATTTATATGAAGGTTTAACTGATCTAGATAGAGGACGTATAGGTTGGTTTGTTACTGAAATTTAGAGATAGTAAATATGACTAACTAGAATAAATAGAAAGTCCCCAATATATTATTAGAGAAATAATTTTCAAAAAAATTATTTCTCTAATTTTTTTAAATCAAATCAAATAGGGAAAATTTTTCACTATACAGGATGTATCATATAAGCATAGTTCTTTGATAATTAAATATTTATTATTAAAAATCCTAGATTAAGTTGTGGTCCCATCATGTCTAAAAATCGAAGGGAGAGGGTATTATGGAAAAAAGAAATTATAAGGTTACTTTGTCTGTAAACTTTAATAAGGAGATTAATCTCGTAGAGGATTTAGATAAGATTGTTAGTGAGGCATATGACTTTTCAGAAAAAAATAACAATAAAAGTTTAAATATATGTTCTGTAGAGAGGGAGAAAATAGAAGTTTTAACTGTGATTAATTCTAAAAGAAAATCTAATAATTTTATGATTAGTTCTATAAGTGGATTTTTAAGAAGGGTCTGTAAATTATATGATTTAGAATATGATAAGGAAAAGAATTATTTCTCTATTGAAAAATTTTCAACTGTACCTGAAGAAGTGTATTGGACTGTGTTTAGAGATGGTGCATTGAATATTGGTGAATTACTAAAGAAGAATTTTAAAGCTAAACAAATTAAAAACTCTGAGTCTAATAATAAGGATTTAAAAGATAGTATTGATGGAAAATCAGAAGATACAAGTAATTCTAATTGTGATGTGGAAGAAATTAAGAAACCTAAAAGGCAATTTCCAGTTATATTAAATGGATTAGATAGAAATGCTGAAAATAATAAAGATGAAGATATAGAGTTTAAAAACCTCGAAGATTCATTAAAACATCTAGCTAGTTTAATTGGACTTGATAATACAAAAGAACAAGTTAAGGAAATAGCTTCATTTATTATAAGAAACAATGAGAGATGTGTAAATTTAAAAATAAAAAATCCAGGTCTATATTACAATGTAGCTATTAGTGGTAATAAAGGTACAGGAAAAAGTACAATAGCTAAAATTTTATATCATATTTATTATCATTTAGGAGTTATAGGGAAAGGCAAATTTATTGTTCTTGACAGCAAGGAAGTGTATCCGGGAAACAATTTAGAGAGATATATAAGAAATGCACAAAGTGGAGTTATATTAATTAATAATGCACATTTTATAACTGCAAGTAATAGAAGTGGGGCAAGGGATAACTTTACTACCCTTGATGAATGGTTTTCAACTTATAAAGAAAATTTTGTGTTTATTCTTGCTGGTGAAATAGAAGGAACAGATGAGCTTATAAAAAATGATAAAGTTAAAAAGCACATGAATTTCTCTTTAAATATATCAGATTTTACTGAAAAGGAAACTTTAGAACTAATCAATAAATTTGCTGCAAAGGAAAAATACAGTATTGATAGTACGGCAGAAGAAACAATCTTAAAATATATTGAATATTTAAAGGATAAAAAAATCTTTGAGAATGTTTATACTTCTAGACGAATTGTTGAACAAGCAATTATAAATAATGGAATTTTAAATAATTCTAACTGTCTTTTTAGAGAAGATTTTTTATTTGAGGATATGCTTGAATTAGAAAGTGAAAAGGCAGACATTAATGATGAAGGCGATCCATTTAAGGAATTAGAAGGATTAACAGGCTTGAGTGAAGTAAAAGAAAAAGTAAAGGAAATTTCAGCTTATGCTGGAGTACAGCTAAAAAGAAAAGAATTAGGATTAAAAATTGAACCGCTTTGTCTTCATATGAATTATGTTGGTAATCCTGGTACGGGGAAGACTACTGTTGCTAGGATTATGGGAAGAATATTGAAAAGTATGAACATATTAAGTACTGGAAAGTTTGTTGAAGCTTCTAGAGAAGATTTAGTTGGAAAATATGTAGGACATACAGCTATAAAGACTGCTGAAAAGATAAAGGAAGCTGAAGGTGGAATACTGTTTATTGATGAGGCGTATTCTTTAAGCACTGAATCTGAAAGAGATTATGGTTATGAAGCTATAGCTACATTAGTAAAGAAAATGGAGGATTTAAGAGAAAACTTAGTAGTTATTTTTGCAGGATATCCTAAAGAAATGTCAAGATTTATTGATATGAATCCAGGCCTAAAGGATAGGATACAATTTAAATTAGAGTTTATAGATTATAATCCGAATGAGCTTCTTGAAATATGGAAAAAGTTTTTTCATGACAGTGAGTATAAAATAGATGAAGAGGCTTTAAATGAAATGGAGAAAATAGTTACTAAGATTTATAAAAACAGATATAGCAATTTTGCAAATGCAAGAATCATGAGAAAGTGCTTTGAACGTGTAAAAATGCATCAGGCTATTAGAATAACTAAATGTAACTTAACCGAAGTTTTAGATATTTTAAAAATAAACGTTGAAGATATTAAAAGTCTTTATGAAGAAAAAGATATAGTAGAATTGCAAGATGTAGTTTTAAAAAGATGTATTGGCTTTATCAAATAAAATTTAATGAGAAAAGGAAGAAGATGTTATGAGTAAATATGTAATTTCTGATATTCATGGATGCTATGAAGAGTTCATAAAAATGATGGATTTAATTAATTTTAAAGAGGATGATGAGTTATTTATTTTAGGAGATGTTATTGATAGAGGGCATAACCCTTTGGAAATAATTGATTACATTATGAGTCATTCCAATATAAGTTTAATAAAAGGGAATCACGAAGAAATTTTTATTGATTATTATAATGGAGATGAGCCATATGCATGGTTTTTTAATGGTGGAAAAACTACTTATGACCAGTTAGAGGAAAGAGGAACTGAATATGCAGAAAGATTGTATAAATATATTTCATCTTTACCTTTGATTAAGGTAATTGACAAATATATTTTAGTACATTCTACTTTAGATTTTATAGATAATTACAATGACTTATCATTAGAAGTGTTTTTAAATAAACAAGAAGAAAATATTTGCTTATGGGGAAGAGAAAATATAGGTGAAGAAAAACAATATAAAGATTATACAGTTATTTGTGGTCATACTCCAGTGCAGGTTATAAATGAAACTAAAAGAGATGAAGAAGTTAAGATTTTGTATAGAAAGGGTACTATTTATATAGATTGCGGCTGCTTTATTGGAAAACATGAAGGCGGTAAACTTGCATGTTTAAGATTAGATGACAAGCAAGAATTTTATGTGAAATCAATAGATTAAGTATTTTTACTTATAAAACATTTTTTAGTGTATCAATAATAAGCTGTAACGCTTCGGTAAAATTTAATATCTTGCATTTCATTTCTTTGGTTTAAGTTTTTTTTGCAATTCTATTATACTAAAAGGGATTTTTCTTTGTTTTATTTATTGAAAATAAATGCTTTCGCGCCTATTTTTATCTGCGAAAGTTGAGTCTATAAGAGTATTTGAAGAAAACATGTTGCATGTATGGAGGGGATGAAACAAGAGTATTAGTGAAATTCAAGTATACATGTAAAGCGGTAGTTACTGAAAGAAATATGGTTGAAGGAAGGATGATTGAGCAAGATAAAGAGAATTTTATATATAAATTTATTTGTAATAGTACTTTTTGAATAAAACTTTGGCTTATGAGTTTTGGAGGAGAACCTTAAGTCTTGGATCCTATGAAACTTAGAAAAGAGATTAAGGAAATGGCAGAAAGTATGGCAAAAGTTTATGACCATTAAAAACAAGTTGATTCATTGTAATTAAATTAAGAATAATTATCACTACATAAAAGTGAAATTTATAATATTTTTACGAAAAGGGGAATAACTAATGAATGAAATTGAAAAAAATCCAGTATCAGAATTATTGAAATATTATAGGAGAATATATCAATCAAAAGATCCAATAAAGGAGATTTTAAAAGTTGAAGGAGAAATTCCAAAGAGTGTAAAAGAAAAAATACAAAGCCAGTTTAGTCCAGAACCTTTTTATGGGTATAAAGATGCATTGCTTTTATTAATTAATCCTGGCGAGGTTAGCAGTGAAAAAAATGTTTGTAGTGATGAAATGTTTAATAAATTTCATAAGGATCGTTATTTAAATTGGACGCGAAAAGAGTATCTTGAAGAGGGAGAAAGATTAAAAGAAATTCACAGAATTGGTAATAAATGGCGTGAAAAAAGAAGAGAAGAAATTAATAATATTGTATCACCGGAAGAAGTACCGTTTATGCATACTATGGAGTTCTTTCCATATCATTCAAAGCAATTTAATTTTGGTAGTAAAACCAATATGGAATGGATGTGTGATTTAAAGACGTCAGAACTTTTAATGAAATCAATAAAATATATAGCCGAACATAATAAGGTGAAATATATTTTTGGAATTGGACTTCCTTGGGTTACAATTTTTGAATATTATAGATTAAAACCATGTGAGGTAAAAGAATGGAAAAATCCTAATACTGGAAAATATAGATTTAGATTATTTAAATATAAGTTTGAAGGAAATTCTGTTCCAGTTATAATATCAATTTTGGGTAGTGGACGAATAGCATTACCTAAAAATTCTGAAGTAGTTGAAGTAATTAGAAAAATGTTGTAATCTGTTTATCAATATGAGACTTTATATTCAACAGCTGAAATATTGGAAATGACAGTAATTTAAAGACAAAATGTTAGAAGATTTATTATATTTTAATAAATTTCAATTAATTATTTCTCTAAATTTTTTCGAAATTTTTATTAAAGCAGAAAAAATATCCTAATATATGATGTATTATGTATTTGAAAATAAAATATTTCTTACTGTGGGTAATAGAGGTACAGGAAAAAATAAAATAGCCGAAATATTATATGACATTTAGTATCATTTAGGAGTTCTAGGAGAAAGTAAATTTATTTATATGATAATGATAAATTGAGTAAAACTTATGGGAAAAGTATAGGTAATATCCTAAGCACAACTATGAAATTAGATAGTTTAAGAAATGAAGATATCACTGATAAGTTAAACAAAGTATATGATCTTTTAAATAAAAACTTATATGGCACAAAAGAATTCAAAAATTTATTTGATTATTTAAGAGTGTATTTAGGAGATTTAGATAAAGATATTATGAGAATAAGATTGGATATATCAGTTAGGAACAAAAAGAATGCTAAAGATTAATAAAGAACAAGAACCTGACTTTTTATTATAATATAAGAAAAAACATATTCTTAAATCGTGGGCAGATTACAATAAGTATGATATTAGAAATAAAATTAAAGAAAATATATTAGCTGTTGAGCAGGAAGAATATTGTCCCTATTGTGAAAAAAGAATATATACAAATATTAATATTTTCAAATGATAAGAAAATTAAAGCATATAACCTAAATAAGCTGAGGCTTTCTAAATTCAGAAAGTTTCAGCTTTAATTATTTTCTAGAGATGGCTTTTTATATTTAAAAATAAATATATTTGTAATAAACAGACTTATTATGGTAAAATATACCTAAAATGAAAAGCAATAATTATGAATATTAAAAGGTGATAATATGGGATTTTTAGAAACATTAAAAGAAACTATAACAAACAAACCATCAAATTTAAGAGAGCCAAGCTTTATCAAAGAATTTAAGGAAGATGATAAGCAGCTTAATGATTTAAAAGACCTTTTAAAAATAGCACCAAAGGAAATTATGGGCAAAATTGAGCAAGATGAAAAGTTACTTTCTTATGGATTAATTGGTGAGAGAAATGTTGCGTATGAGCTTAAGAATAGTCATATGCCTATATTGATTTTACATAATTTATATTTGAAGTATAAAGATCTTACTGCACAAATTGATTATGTTGTAATAGATCAAAGATTTATTTTAATAATTGAGTGCAAGAATATGGTTGGAGATATAGAGATAACAAACAATGGAGACTTCATTAGATATTTTAAAAGTGCAAATGGAAAAGTATATAAAAAAGAAGGCATGTATAGTCCAATAGTTCAAAATGAGAGGCATGTTGAGATTATACGAGATATATTAAAGGAAGAGAAGTTTTTTGGTAAAGGTGATTATGGTATGGTTCAGCATGTAGTAACAGTTGCAAATTCTAAATCGGTTATAAATAGTAAATATGCTAAAAAAGAATTAAAGGAGCATATAATCAAACATGATCAGCTTATAAATAAAATGAACCAATTACACATAGCAAATGCAAATTGTCATTGGTTTCCTGAGTCAAGCATGTATGAGGTAGCCAATGCCCTACTTAAGTATAATAGTGAATATGTCGTTGATTATAAGAAAAAATATGGAATTT